>NZ_JBFRER010000059.1:0-41637 GCF_052114405.1 Streptomyces sp. M-16
TCGTGTTGTGGGGCGGGGGTGGGGGGGGGGGGGGTCTTCCCCGCCACGCCCGACACCGCAAACATGGCGGGGGGGGGCCCGGGGGTTACGCCGGGGGGCCCCGCCGCGCGTTGTTGGCTGTGTCGGCCGTGGCGGGGAAGACCCCCCGAGCCCCCACCACGGCCGCAGACCTCGATCCGGACGCCGCCCCCGCACCGCGCCCCGTGCCCCGGGCGGCGTCCGCGCGTCAGGCCAGGCCGGCCAGCTCCAGGGCCTCGGTGCCGGCGCGCAGGGCGGCGAGGCGCTCGTCCAGGGTGAAGCCGGCGGGGGCGAGCGTCAGGGTGGTGACCCCGGCGTCGGCGTAGGCGCGCATCCCGTCCGCGATCCGCTCGACGGAGCCCAGCAGGGTGGTCGAGTCGATCAGCGAGTGCGGCACGGCGGCCGCCGCGCCGTCCTTGTCGCCGCCCAGGTACTTGGCCTGGATCTCGGCGGCCTCCTTCTCGTACCCCATGCGCTGGGCGAGCTGGTTGTAGAAGTTCTGCTTGGGGCTGCCCATGCCGCCGACGTACAGGGCGGTGTAGGGGCGGAACACGTCCGCGAGGGCGTTCACGTCCTCGCCGAGGGCCAGCGGCACGGTCGGGCAGACGTCGAAGCCGTCCATCGTCAGTCCGGCCTTCTCGCGCCCGGCGCGGATGTGCCGCAGGGCCGTCTCCTCCAGGTGCTCGGCGGCCGGGAAGATCAGCAGGGCGCCGTCGGCGATCTCGCCGGTCTGCTCCAGGTTCTTGGGCCCGATGGCGGCGATGTAGAGCGGGATGTGCTCGCGCTCGGGGTGCACGGTCAGCTTGAGCGGCTTGCCGGGGCCGCCGGGCAGCGGGAGGGTCCAGTGCGCGCCGTCGTAGGAGAGGCGCTCACGGCTCATCGCCTTGCGGACGATCTCCACGTACTCGCGGGTCCGGGCGAGGGGCTTGTCGAACTTCACCCCGTACCAGCCCTCGGAGACCTGCGGGCCGGAGACGCCGAGGCCGAGCCGGAAGCGGCCCTTGGTCAGGGAGTCCAGGGTGGCGGCCGTCATCGCCGTCATCGCGGGCTGGCGGGCCGGGATCTGGAAGATGGCCGAGCCGACGTCGATGCGCTCCGTCTGGGCGGCCACCCAGGCGAGCACGGTGGCCGCGTCGGAACCGTAGGCCTCGGCCGCCCAGCAGACGTCGTAGCCGAGGCGGTCCGCCTCCTGCGCGACGGCGAGGTTGTCGGCGTCCATGCCCGCGCCCCAGTAGCCGAGGTTGATGCCGAGCCGCATGTGTCGTCCCCTTACGATGTGCCGCTTTACCGATCAGTAACGTGGGTCTGCGGGGGACTGTAGCGCGCCCGGCCGCCGCGCGGCAGTGCCCCAGTAGTCTCAGCGCTCATGGAGCAGAGGCATCTCGGCCGCACCGGACTGCGCGTCTCCCGGATCGGCCTCGGCACCCTGACCTGGGGCCGTGACACCGGCGAGGAAGCCGCCGCCGAGCAGTTGAGGACGTTCTGGGAGGCGGGCGGCACGCTCGTCGACACGGCCGACGTGTACGGCGGCGGGGAGGCGGAGTACCTCCTCGGGCGGCTGGTGGGCTCCCTCGTGCCGCGCCGGGACCTGGTCATCGCGACCAAGGCGGGCAGCGTGCCCGACCCGGACCGGCGGTTCGACGGCTCGCGCGGACACCTGCTGGCCGCCCTGGACGAGTCCCTGGCCCGCCTCGGCACCGGTTACGTCGACCTGTGGCAGGTGCACGCCTTCGACCCGGCGACCCCGCTGGAGGAGACCCTCCAGGCACTGGACCTGGCCGTCGGCAGCGGCCGGGCCCGCTACGCCGGGATCTCCAACTTCAGCGGCTGGCAACTGGCGAAGGCGGCGACCTGGCAGCTGGCCGCACCCGGGACCCGGACCCGCCTCGCGTCGACGCAGATGGAGTACTCGCTCCTGCAGCGGGGCGTGGAGCGGGAGGTGCTCCCGGCCGCGCTGGACCTCGGCGTCGGCCTGCTGCCCTCCTCCCCGCTGGGCCGGGGGGTGCTGACGGGCAAGTACCGGGACGGGACCCCGGCCGGCTCCCGGGGCGCCTCGCAGTCGCTGGCCGCCTTCGTGGACCCGTACCTGGACGAGGCCGCCGGGCGGATCGTGGACGCGGTGGTGACGGCCGCGCAGGGCCTGGCCGTCACCCCGCTCCAGGTGGCGCTGGCCTGGGTCCGGGACCGGGCGGGGGTGGCCGCCCCGATCGTCGGCGCGCGGACGTCCGCGCAGCTCGGGGCGGCGCTGTCGGTGGAGGCCCTTACTCTTCCGGAGGAGATCTGCCGGGCTCTGGACGACGTGTCGGCGCCCGTGCACCGCTATCCCGATCAGGACTGGAGCACGCTGTGAGTACGGACCCCGAGGCCACCGGCCCCGCCGACCCCGCCGCCGCGGAGGAAACGAGCGGGGCCGCCGCAGTGGCCCCGGAGCCCGACGCGCCCGACGCGACGGAGGAACAGGGCACGACCCCGGCCGACGCCGACGGCGAGGAGGCCCACGCCCCGGCCGACGAGGCCGGCGAGGGGGTCCACGCCCCGGCCCACGTGCCCGGCGGCGAGGTCCACGCCCCGGCCGGCGCCGATGACGAGGAAGCCCACGCCCCGGCCGACGAGGCCGGCGAGGAAGCCCACGCCCCGGCCGACGAGGCCGGCGAGGGGGTCCACGCCCCGGCCGATGCCGACAGCAAGGGGGACGAAGTCCCGGTCGGCGAGGCCGGGGCCGGGGGCGGAGCCCCGGTCGGCGAGGCCGACCCCTACGGGCCCGAGGACGGGGGTCCGGGGGCGGAGCCCCCGGTTTCGGGAAGGGGCGGGGTGGGGGAAAGCCCCGCAGGGCCCACCCCGGCCGCCCAGAACGCCGAGCCGGACCGGAGCCCCTCCGGTGGGGCCGAGGCGGGGGCCGAGGACGGGGAGGAGCCGGGCGCGGCCGACGGGGCCGCTGAGACCGCGGAGGAGCCCGGCGCGGCCGACACGGCCGCGCAAACCGGGGAGGCGGGCGAGGCCGCGCAGACCGGGGAAGCGGCAGCGCCCGGGCTCACCGAGGCACAGGCCGAGCTGGCCGCGCAGAAGGTCGAGCGGGAGCGCATCGCACGCCGCAAGGCGGAACGCGAGGCCCCCGTGGACGCCGGCGCCAAGCTCAGCGGCAAGGCCGCCGACCTGCTGGCCGCCGTCCGGGCCGTGGAGAGCGGCGCCAAGCCCTCCGCCGTGTTCTTCGACGAGGCCCCCGCAACCCCCCGCAGGGCGGCCCCCGCTCCCCCGCAGCCCCGCCCCGCCACGGCCCCCGCCGCCGCGCCCGCCCCCACCGCCGGGGACATCGGTGCGGTGCGCGCCGTACTGACCCGCGGCGGGGCCCCCGAGGGCCTCGCCGGAGCCGCCGCCGAGGCCCTCGGGGAGGGAGCCGCGGACCTGCTCGCCGAGGACCCCTGGCGGCTGCTCGCGGTCCCCGGGGTGCGCCCGGCGCAGGCCGACGGCTTCGCGCAGGCCCTGCTGGGCCCCGGGGCCGGTCCCGCCGACGAGCGCCGGAGCGCGGCCCTGCTGGGCTGGCTCCTGGACCAGGCCGCCCTCAAGGGGCACACCGCGCTGGAGGCCCCGGTCCTGGAGAAGGCCCTGGCCCAGTACGGGGTGCCGGCCCCCGCCGAGGCCCTGGAGACGGCCATCGGGGAGGGCGCGGTGCTGGTGTTCCACGAACCGCTGGGCGAGCCCGGCCCGCAGGCGGCGGACGCCGGGGGCGACGGGGGCGACGAGGAGGACGAGCCGCGGCCGGTACGGATCCTCGTGGGCCTGGAGGAACACGCCCTGGCCGAGGAGAGCCTGGCCGACGGCCTGGCCCGGCTGACCGGCACCTTCGGCGGCCCGGCCGACTGGTCCGAGGTGGCCTCCGGCCCCGGCGCCGAACTGGTCCGGGCCGTCGCCGCACACGGCCTGGTCACCCACACCGGCGGCGAGGCCGCCCGCGCCGAGCCGCTGGCCCTGCTGGCGGCCGCCCGGAAGCTGGGCCTTCGGGCCGCCCTGGCCGCGCACGCCCCCACCGGGGACGCCGTGGGCGTGGCGGGGCTGCTCTCGGGGGCCCAGGGCCCCGGACGGGACGCCGACGGCCGCTTCGACCTCGACCTGCTCATCGTGCTGGACGCCCCGCAGCTGGACGTGGAGACGGCCGCCGCCCTGGTGGAGTCGCTGCCCGACGGGGCCCGTCTGGTGCTCTCCGGTGACCCCGGGGTGCTCGGGTCGGCCGGGCCGGGGCGGGTGTTCGCCGACGTGCTGGCCGCCCGCGCCTGCCCCCAGGTGGTGTCCCGGACGCCGGGCCCGGGCCCGCTCGGCGAGCTGGTGTCGGGGATCGGTGTCGGGGAGCTGAACCAGGTCGAGGCTCCCGGCAAGGAGATCGTCATCGTCCCGGTGCGCGATGCCGGCGAGGCCGTGCACCGCACCGTGCAGCTGGTCTCCGAATCGGTGCCGCGCGCCTTCGGGATCCCCGCGGACGCCGTGCAGGTCATCACCCCGGGCCACGGCGGCGCGGCGGGCACCCGGGCGCTCAACGCGGCCCTCAAGGAGCGGCTGAACCCCGGCCCGGGGCGGTTCGGCGGCTTCGATCCCGGTGACCGGGTCGTCCACGTCCCCGCGCCGGGACGGGCCGTGCCGGGCCGGGTGGTGTCGGCCGACGCGCAGGGGCTGCACCTGGACGTGGCGGGCGTACGGGTCGTCGTACCGAAGGAGCGGGTGGAGGCGCGGGTACGGCACGGCTGGGCGGTGACGGCGCACCAGGCCGTCGGGGCGCGCTGGCCCGCGGTGGTCGTCGTCCTGCCCGGGGACGCGGCACCGGCCCTGTCCCGGGACTGGGTGTACACGGCGTTCGGGCGGGCCGAGCGTCACCTGTCGGTGGTGCACGGGGTGGACCAGGCGCTGCCGCGCGCGGTGGCCGAGGTGCTGCCGAAGCCCCGTACGACCCGTCTGACGGGTCTGCTGCGGGCGCTGACGGCGGACGGGCAGCCGCAGGCGTAGCGGAGGGGGCCGCGCCCCCGGCCCGCCGGGGACGGCGGGACGGGGGCGCGGCGCGCCGTGCGCTTGCGACGGCCGGCGGGCTCAGGCCGGGGCCAGGCCCGGGGCCGCTGCCTCCTCGTCCTCGTCGAAGTCCTCGTCCTCGACGTCCTCGTCGAAGACCGAACTGACGTCGAAGCGGTGCACGACGTCCTGGGGATCGGTCTGCCCGAAGGGCGAGTTGAGCCAGTCCCCCGGTTCGGCGACCTCCTCCAGCGCCGCGATCCAGAGGGTGGAGTCGCCTTCCTCCAGGCCGAACTCCTTGTAGCGGGAGGCGATCTCGTCGGGCTCGTACTCACCGAAGAGCACGCCGAGCGCCCCCGCGGTGCCCGCGTCGTCGACGAGTTCGGCGTCCCGGTCGTGCGCGGCGACACGCTCGGCCTGGGCGATCAGCCGGGCCGGTTCGACGACGGCGTAGTCGCGGCGGATGAGCACGCTGAAGGCGGCGGGCTCGGCGGGGCCGGTGTACGCGACACCGTCCTCGGGCGTGGGGATCTCGAAGGGGGTGACCTCGTCGTAGCGGTCGTAGAGGAGTTCGTCGTACTCCTCGGCGGCGGCGGCGAGTTCGTTGAAGGCGGCGTAGACGGCCGGGTCCTCGTCCCCGATCCTGCTCTCGACCGCGGCGAGGTGACGGTCGAGAGCGGCCTTGACCGCCTCGGCGGCGGCGCGTACCTCGGCAACAGTGGGCAGAGCGGCATCAGACATAGTGCAGACGCTATCCGTAGCGGGCCGGTGCCCGCACAATAGATGCGATGCCGGAATACGAATTTGTCGACGTGTACGTGCCTCGCGGTACCTCCCGCCAGGAGACGACCCGCCTGTTGACCGATCATGCGGAATACGGCCACTGGGAGCTGGACCGGATGGCCCTGTACCGGAACGGCAGCCGCCGCGTGCGGTTGCGCCGCCGGATCATCCGTCAGGTCCGCGCGACCTGGTGACGCGGGCCCCCGTGAGGGCGGGCCCGCGTCGCAGTGCCGTCAGGCGGCGTTGCGGGCGCGCCGGTAGAGCACGGCTCCGGCCAGCAGCAGGCCGCCCGCGAGCGGGACCCCGGCCGTCAGGACGTCACCGGAGCCGGTGGCGGCGAGTCCGGGCGTCCCGGAACCCGTGCCGGGTCCGGTGGGCGTACCGGGCGTGCCGGGGGTCTGGCCGCCCGGAGTACCGGGGTTGCCCGGCGTCTGCCCGCCCGGGGTGCCCGGGTTGCCCGGGGTCTGACCTCCCGGGGTGCCCGGCGTACCGGGGGTGTGGCCGCCCGGAGTCCCGGGGTTCCCGGGCGTCTGCCCGCCCGGGGTGCCCGGCGTGCCCGGGTTGCCCGGCGTGCCGGGGTTGCCCGGCGTCTGACCTCCCGGAGTACCGGGATTGCCGGGGACGTGCCCGCCCGGAGTACCGGGGTTGCCCGGGGTGCCCGGGGTGTGCCCGCCGGGGGTCCCCGGATTGCCCGGCGTGTGCCCGCCCGGAGTACCGGGGTTGCCCGGCGTGTGCCCGCCCGGGGTGCCCGGGTTGCCGGGGTGGCCCGGCTCGTCGTCGCAGGGCTCGTCGTGCCCGCCGCCCGGGTGACCGGGGTGGCCCTGGTGCGGCGGCGTGCCGGACGTGTTGGCGCAGGTGTTGCCGAAGGCCGGGTTGAGCAGGCCGATCACGGAGATCGTGTTGCCGCAGGCGTTCACCGGTGCGTCCACCGGCGCCTGCACGTTGTTCCCGGACAGCAGGCCCGGTGAGTTCGCGGCGTGTCCGGACGCCCCGGAGTCGGCTTGCGCGTAACCGCCGCCCATCGCGAGGACGCCCCCCGCCGCCGCCATCGTGATCAGCGTCTTCCTCGTGACCTGAACCGGTCGTCGCATCTGTACTCGTCCCCTGGTGTGTACGTGTCGGTCGGCGCCCAGGCCGTACAGGCTCCCCCGCCTGCCGCGCCGAAGGTGTGGTCCGGGCCCGAAAGCCCGGCGGCCCCGGAGCGCTGGAATGCGCTCCGGGGCCAGTACTTCAGACGCGTCAGGCGTTGACGCAGGTGTTGCCGAAGGCCGGGTTGAGCAGGCCGATCACGGAGATCGTGTTGCCGCAGACGTTCACGGGAACGTGGACCGGAACCTGGACGACGTTGCCGGACAGGACACCGGGGGAGCCGATGGCCGCACCCTGCGCACCCGCGTCGGCGGCGGCGAGGCCGGCACCCGCGAGAACCAGACCACCGGTGGCAGCCGCAGCGGCGACAACCTTCTTGAGCATTGTTCCTCCTAGTAGGCAAGTGCGGTCCCAGCCGCGGACCGCACCACCTGTAACGAGGAGGGATCACCAGGGCTACGAGCGTATGAGTGCATTCACTCTTCTCAGTGGAATGCGCACACCCGCGCGATTTCGGGCCGTCAGGCGTTGTCGATGAACCGGTCGAGCACCCGCACGCCGAACTTGAGCCCGTCGACCGGCACGCGCTCGTCCACGCCGTGGAACATCCCGGCGAAGTCGAGCTCGGGCGGCAGCTGCAGCGGCGCGAAGCCGAAGCAGCGGATGCCGAGGTCGTCGAAGGACTTCGCGTCCGTACCGCCCGAGAGCATGTACGGGACGGCGCGCGCGATCGGGTCCTCGGCCTTCAGGGCGCCCTGCATGGCGTCCACGAGCCGCCCGTCGAAGTCCGTCTCCAGGGCCTTGTCCCCGTGCACGTCCTCCCGCCTGACGCGCGGGCCGAGGATCCGGTCGAGGTCGGCGAAGAACTCGTCCTCGTAGCCCGGCAGGAAGCGGCCGTCGACGTGCGCCGTGGCCTGGCCGGGGATGACGTTCACCTTGTAGCCGGCGCCGAGCATGGTCGGGGCGGCGGAGTTGCGCAGGGTGGCGCCCACCATCTTGGCGATGCCGCCGAGCTTGGCGAGGGTGGCGTCCATGTCGTCGGGGTCGAGCGGGGTCCCGAGGGCGTCCGAGAGTTCGTCGAGGAAGTGCCGGACGGTCTTCGTGACGCGCACCGGCCACTGGTGGCGGCCGAGGCGCCCGACGGCCTCGCACAGCTCGGTGATCGCGTTGTCGCTGTTGGTCATGGAGCCGTGGCCCGCGGTGCCGTCGACCGTGAGCCGCATCCAGTGCATGCCCTTCTGGGCGGTCTCCACGAGGTAGAGCCGCAGGTTCTCGTTCACGGTGAAGGAGAAGCCGCCGACCTCGCCGATGGCCTCGGTGACGCCCTCGAAGAGCCCGGGGTGCTTGTCCACGAGGTGCCGGGCCCCGTACGTGCCGCCCGCCTCCTCGTCCGCCAGGAAGGCGAGCACGATGTCCCTGGGGGGCTTGCGGCCGCTGCGCATGCGGTCGCGGACGACGGCCAGCGTCATCGCGTCCATGTCCTTCATGTCGACCGCGCCGCGGCCCCACACGCAGCCGTCGGCGATCTCGCCCGCGAAGGGGTCGTAGGTCCAGTCGGCGGCGTTGGCCGGGACCACGTCGGTGTGCCCGTGGATCAGCAGCGCGGGCCGGGAGGGGTCCTCGCCCTCGATGCGGGCGACGGTCGAGGCGCGCCCCTTGTGCGACTCGAAGATCTGCGGCTCCAGCCCGACCTCGGCCAGTTTCTCGGCGACCCACTCGGCCGCCTTGCGCTCGCCCGGTCCCGAGTGGTCTCCGTAGTTGCTGGTGTCGATCCGGATGAGGTCCCGGCAGAGGTCGACGACCTCGTCCTCGCCGGAGACGTTCTTGCCCGTGCCCGATTCGCTCACGCTGCTTCCTCCCACTGATCAGTACCGGCTACGTCCCCATCCTCCCGCTCCGGGCCGCTCCGCCCAAGGGCGTTCCCCGGTCACCGGGGGGTGTGATCGGGGGCCCCGAATGTTTGGTAATGTTTTCCACGTCGGAACGGCCCGCGAGGGACGCGAGACAGACACCTTGTCCGGGTGGCGGAATGGCAGACGCGCTAGCTTGAGGTGCTAGTGCCCTTTATCGGGCGTGGGGGTTCAAGTCCCCCCTCGGACACAAGAGAGAAGGACCCCGCTCCGGCGGGGTCCTTCTTCGTTCTCCGGGTGTTACCAGGCTGCCAGCCGGTCGCCCTCGACGAGCTCCGAGACGAAGCCGTCGGGGCCGGTGGCGGGCGCGCCGAGGATCGTGACGCGGTGCATGACGCGGTCGACGTCGAGGTGGCCGAAGTCGGTCGGGGCGAAGTGGCAGGTGCTCCGGTTGTCCCAGAAGGCGATGCTGCCCGGCTCCCAGCGGAAGCGTACGGTGTACTCGGCGCTGGTCATGTGCTGGAAGAGCAGGTCGAGCAGGTGACGGCTCTCGATCTCGCTGAAGCCGACGATCCGGGTGGTGGAGCCGGGGCTGACGAACAGCGCCTTCTCCCCCGTCTCGGGGTGTACGCGGACGACGGGGTGGACGGCGACCTGAGGGTCCTCACAGTAGATCTTGAGGATCTGCCGGTCGCGCTCGTCGGAGTGGCGCAGGTGGACGCCGGTGAAGAAGGCGTGTTCGGCCTGGAGCGTGTCCAGCAGGCCCCGCAGTTGCGGGGAGAGGCCCTCGTAGGCGGCCACGGTGTTGGTCCACTGGGTGTCGCCGCCGAAGGCGGGGGTGGTCTCGGCACGCAGGATGGACAGGTCGGGCGGGTTCACGGCCTGGGTGAGGTCGCTGTGCCAGCCGGCGATGGGCGAGACCCACTTGCGGCGGTAGTGCTCCTCGAAGTTCTTGCCGTAGCGCTCCACGTCGGCCTTGGCGTCGACGGTGAGGACCTCGGGGAAGCCCTCGGGCGAGACGCCGTGCTTGGTGCCGGGGCGGCGGGTGAGGTCGCCGAAGCGGCGGCCGAAGGCCACGTGCCGCGCGTGGTCGAGCTCCTGGCCGCGGAAGAAGAGGACGCGGTGGGTGAGCACGGCCTGCCGGATCTCGGCGACGGTGGTGTCGTCGAGGTCCTCGCGCAGGTCCACTCCGGACACCTCGGCGCCTATGCGCCCGGCGACCTGGCGGACGGAGATCCTGCTGGTTCGCTCTGTCTGGATCACGGTTCGGATCCGCCTCTCGGAAGAAGGGTGGGGAGGGTGGGGGCGGTGCGTGGGGGGGGGTGCGGGACCGCCCGCTCCGGCGTCAGCCGAAGTGGACGGTCCACTGCACCCACAGGGGCAGCAGGAGCAGCGAGGCCAGGGAGCTCTTGACCACGAGCTCGGCCGACATGGCGACGTCGACGTCGTAGCGCTGCGCGAAGATGAAGAGGTTCTGCGGGGCCGGCATCGCGGCGATCAGGACGAGGTAGCTGAGCCACTCGCCCTCGACGCCGAAGAGGTACCGGCACACGGCCCAGGCGATGAAGGGGAAGGCCACGCACTTGAAGGCGATGAGCCACACCTCCTCCAGGGTGGTGCCCCGGATCGTGAGGCCGGCGCCGCCCAGGTGCAGGCCGAGGGCGAACAGCGCCACCGGGGAGGCGCTGTCGCCGACGAACGCGAAGCTGTCCAGGACCGCCTTCGGCAGGTGCACCGACAGCAGGTTGAGCAGGATGCCCGCGTTGCAGGCGAGGACGACGGGCGTCACGAGCGAGGCTCCGACGGCCCGGGCGAGCCGTATGCCCGGGCCCCCGGTGGCCGGGCGGCCCAATTCCATGATCGAGATGACCACGAGGGACAGCACGCAGACCTGGAACAGCAGCACGGGGAAGATCGGCGCCGCGTTCCCGAAGAGCATGATGAACACCGGTACGGCGAAGTAGGCGGTGTTCACCTGCACGCCGGCCATGATCCGCAGCGCTACGCCCCGGGGGTCCAGGACCCCCGTCAGCCGGGCCGCGAGGCCGATGACGACGACCGCGCAGCCGGCCGCGGCCGCGTAGCCGCCGATCGCCCTCCAGTCGAAGAGGGCGGCCAGGTCGCTCGCGTAGATGTTGCCGAACAGGTAGCAGGGGACCGCGAAGAGGAAGGCGTAGTCGGCGAAGACCTTGGAGCTGTCCGCCGGCACCACCTTGCGCCGCGCGAGGAGAACGCCGCAGCCGAAGGCCAGGACCACCGGCAGCAGCTTCTCCAGGGCCGTCAGCGCCCCCATGCGTGCGGCACTTCCACCGGGCTGCGGCCTGCGATCAGGTCGTGGTATCCGGTGATCAGCCGCCCGATCACCTCGTTGCCGCGCAGGTCGTAGTGGTGGTCGTCGATGCGGGAGACGGGAAGGATCTCGCAGGCGGTGCCGCAGATGAACGCGCCGTCCGCCTCGGCGACGAACTCCGGGCCCAGGTCGCCGATCTCGTACGGGATGCCCTCGTGCCCGGCGATCGCCAGGACGCAGGCCCGGGTGATCCCGTCGATGGTGCACCGGGTGGTGGGGGTGTGGAGGGTGCCGCCCCTGGTGAAGAAGATGTGGGCGCCGGTGGCCTCCACGATGTGGCCCCGGTCGTCGAGGAGCATCGCGTCGTCGAAGCCCGCCCGCAGGGCGTGGTTCTTGCTGACCGTGCCGATCATGTAGTTGCCGGCGGCCTTGCTCTTGACCGGGGCGTACTGCGGGGAGGGGCGCCGGTAGTCGGCGGTGACCAGGGAGATGCCCGTCCGGAGGGCGTCGGCCGCCGCGTAGTAGCCGGCCGGGATCTCCCAGGCGGCCACCGAGGTGTGTACAGAGGTCTTCAGCGCGGCGGTCTGGATGACCTCGGAGCCGCGCCAGGCGTTCATGCGGATGTATCCCTCGGTGATGCCGGCCGCGGCGACGACGTCGAGGGTCGCCCGGTGGAGCGTCTCGTCGTCGTGTTCGAGGTCGAAGTCGAGGATGCGGGCCGAGGTGCGCAGCCGTGCGATGTGCTCGCGCAGCATGAAGGGGGCGCCGGCGTAGACGCGTACGCCCTCGAAGACGCTGCTGGCGTAGTGCAGGCCGTGGGTGAGCACGTGAAGCGTGGCGTCGGCCCACTCCACGAGGGCGCCGTCGAGCCAGATCTGACCGGTTCGCTGGTCGAAGGGAAGCAAGGGGGACACCTCAGAGTGCAAGGTCGAAGAGCGGGTTCTGGAGGTCGCCGACGAGGGCGACGAAGCGCCGCTGGTGCGGGGTGAGGCTGCGCACGGACACGCCGTGCAGGGCGAGCGGGTTGATCGGGTACATGACCAGGGTGTTGCTGCGGTAGGGGACGGTGGTGACCTCCTCGACGTACTTCGGGTCTATGTCGAAGCGGTTGTCGCCGTACTCGGAGGCGCTGGTGGTGAACTTGTGGGCGCCTTCCCGGTACTTGTACAGCACGAGGTCGCCGCCGTCGGCGTCGTCCTGCGTCTGGCGCATGTAGAAGAGCCCGCCGAAGAGCTTGTGGGGCTTGTCCACGTGGGGGCCGCGGTAGGCGGAGGGGCGGCCGGTGACGGCCGAGTTGATGACGGCGGTGCAGTCCATCAGGATGTCGTGGGTCCCGAAGCCGTCCCGGTTGCGGCGGCCGACGCGGAGGTCGCGCAGCGGGCCGCACTGCTTCTCGGCGTCGGGGAGGTTCGCGAGCAGGTCATCCCGGAAGAGGTCGAGGAACTCGGCGTAGAACCCGGGCGACGCGTGGTAGGTGACGAAGTCCTTCCACACCCGGGCCATCTCCTCGTCCTGGAGGATGTGCTCGGACATGTAGTTGTAGCGCTCGTTCGAGGTGATCTCCTTGCCGATCCGGGTGCCGATGTATTCGGCGGTCGGCATGGACGCGGACAGCGCATCGTACAGGTCCTGGGGAAGCGCGTCACGGATCACGATGTGCGGGAACGGGTCGCGCCGGATGTCGTCCTTGGTGACTCCGGCCAGCAGGGAGCGGATGGGCGGGACGGACTGCGTCATGTCTCTTCTCCTCGGGTGGGGTTCGGATGGGGTGGGGGTTCGGGCGGGGGGTCGGGCGGGGATCAGGGGGTGAGGTTCCTGACGGACAGCCAGGTCTCCAGCATCAGCAGCGACCACAGGACCTCGGCGGTGTGGGCGCCGGGGCTCTCGGACTGCATGCGGAACAGGTCGCGGACGACGTCCTGGCGGAAGTGGTCCCGGCACCGGGCGCCGGGGCCCAGGAGGGTGTCGCCGATCAGCTCGTGGAGCGCCTCGCCGGGCTTGATCATCGCGGCGACGGGGAGGGTGAAGGGCTGTTTGGGCCGTTCGATGACGCTGCGCGGGATCCAGCGGCGCGCGGCCTCGGAGACCGGTGCCTTGACGGTGTCGCCGACGACCTTCAGTTCCGTGGGCAGGGCGTGCGCGAAGCGCGTCACCGCGGGCTGGAGGAAGGGGATCCGGGCCTCGACCGAGTGCGCCATGCTCAGGTGGTCCACGCGGCGCAGGATGTAGTACGGGAACCGTTCCGCCTGGTCGTAGCGGAGCAGCGTCTCCAGTTTGTCGTGGGTCCGCGAGCGGACGCGGCGCTCCAGTTCGTCGCCGGCGCGGTCGGCGAAGAAGCCGCCGTCGGCCTCGACGTGGGCGCGGTACTCGGGTGTGTAGAGCCGCCGGAGGGTGCTGGTGCCGACGGCGGCCATGGTGTCCTGGTAGCCGCGGTGCCAGTCGGCGCCGTCGTCGCGGGCGGCCTTGACGAAGCGGGCGTAGCCGCCGAAGAGTTCGTCGGCGCCGTCGCCGGTGAGGGCGACCTTGAACCCGGCCTCGTGGACCGCTTCGAAGAGGGCGAAGGTGCTCAGGCTGTGCGGGGCGTTGTTCGGCTGGTCCAGGTGGCGGACGAAGCGGTCGACCAGGGCGGGGAAGTCCGCCGGGTCGAGCAGGACCTGGTGGTGGCGGGTGCCGCAGTGGCGGGCCACCTCCTCGGCGAAGTGGCGTTCGTCGGCGGGCCAGGTGCCCTGGTAGGCGACGTTGAAGGAGGCCAGGTCGGGGACGAGGCCGGCGGCGATGGCGGTGGTGTAGCTGGAGTCGAGGCCGCCGCTGGTGATGACGCAGACGGGTACGTCCGCGTCGAGCATCCGGGTGAGTTCGTGGCGCAGGATGCCGTCGAGGAGGTCCGCGGCCGCGCCGAGGGTGGGCCCTCCGTCCGGCCAGTCGACCTCGGCGGGCGGGAGCGGGGTGCGGGTGAGGGTGATCCGGCCGTCGGCGAAGCGCAGTGCCGTGCCGGGTTCCAGGGTGCGGACGCCGGTGTGGATGGTGCGGGGGCCCCAGACGGCCTTGCCGCCGAGGTAGCGGTCGATGGCGAGGGGGTCGACGGCGTCGGGGAAGTCCGGGAAGCGGGACAGGCCCTGGAGTTCGGAGGCGAAGCAGAGCCGGCGGCCGTCGGCGGAGAGGTGGTAGTAGAGGGACTTCATGCCGGCGTGGTCGTTGAAGAGCTTCAGGCAGGGTTCGCCGCGCAGGTCGACGAGGGCGATCGCGAACATGCCCTCCAGCCGGGAGACGAAGGCGTCGCCGTACCGCTCGTACAGCGGCAGCAGGACGTCGCCGTCGCAGTCGCCCTCGAAGGTGTGGCCGTGGGCGGCGAGTTCGGCCCGCAGTTCGCGGTGGTTGTAGATCTCGCCGTTGAACACGCAGGTCATGTCGCCGAGGACGAAGGGCTGGCGGCCGTGGCCGATGCCCTGGACGGCGAGCCGGTTGTTGCCGAGCGCCCAGGTCCCCGCGGTGTGGAGGGTCTGTTCGTCGGGACCGCCCGGGTGCATCGCGCGGGCGACGGCGTGCAGTGCGTCGCGGTCGACGGGATCGCCGCCGAAGTGGCCGTAGATGCGGCACATGCTGTGTGACCTCTGTCTGTGGACTGGCGGGGCGGGCTTACGGGCCGACGGGCGTCAGCCGGGCGCCGACGGGGCTCTGGCGGGCCTCGGGGTGGTGGCGGCCGAGGAATTCGGTGACGATCTCGACCTGCCGGAGGATGTCGTCGAGCTGGCTGAGGGTGGGGCTGACGCCGTGCCCTTCGAGGGCGCTGTTGCCGGTCTTGAGGTAGATCGGGGCGGCCACGCGGACGAACTCGGGTGCCTCGTAGGTGCGTACGAAACCGCCGGACATGCGGGGGTTGTCCACGTGGCAGTCGAGCGGGATGGACACCGCCTGGCGCAGCGCCGCGATCATCGGGAGGGTGAGGTCGCGGACGGGGTTGAAGCTGTCCGCGCCGAGCATCTCCAGCATCTGAGCGGAGGCCGCGTTGCCGTGGCCGCAGTGGGCGGAGACCTTGAGGTGGATGTCCTCGGGCAGGTCACCGGCGGTGCGCAGCCGGTTCAGCACCCACAGCAGGCCCTCGTCGTAGACGACGAAGCCGCGTACGCCGAGTTCGAGGCCGCGTTTGACGTCCTCGACGGCCCGGACGATCTGTTCCTGGCCGCGGAGGCGGTAGCCGATGCGGACGCCTTCGGGGGTCTGGACGCTGCCGCCGGTGTCGTAGCTGGCCCGGGGGCCGACCGACATCAGGATCTCGGCCCCGTACTCCCGGCCGAGGGCCACGTACTCGGCGATCTCGCGTGCCGTGTGGCGGTACATGCCGCGGGTCTCGGTGATGCGGTTGATCGAGAAGCCGCGGCGGCTGCTCTCCGACAGGAGCGTCTGGGCGGCCTGTACGGAGTTGACGGTGGGCACCTCGATCCTGAAGTGGCAGCCGTCGTCGAAGGTCTTGCCGGAGCCCTCGCCGGCGGAGGGGTCGGCGCCCGGCAGTCCCAGGCGGGCGAGCTGGGCCCTGGTCTCGTCGAAGAAGGGCGTGGTGGCCGGCGTGCTCGCCGTCGTCGTGGTCGTCATCTCGTCACCTCGATGCCGAGCAGGTCCGCCGTCCGTCCGACGATCTGCTCAGCGATCCCGATCGATGTCGCGTGGTCGGCGTGGACGACTTGTACCTCGCCGAAGTTCCCGAGGTTGCCGCGGCAGGCGGGCAGCACGTCGCCGTCCGGGAAGCGGACCGTGAGCGCGTGCAGGGCGTCCCCGTACTCGGTTGCGGCCCACTCCAGGTCGGGTACCCGGTCCGGGCGGGGGACGGGTTCGGCGGCGCCGAACCAGCGGACGGTCGCGTACCGGTCGAAGGCCGGGGCGACCGGCTCCACCTCCTCGTCGAGGTGGATGCGTACGAGCAGTTCGAAGATGTCCCCGCCGCCGGCGAGCCGGAAGAGGTTCGGCAGGCAGGAGCCCATGATGCGCGGGTTCAGTTCGATGAGCCGGGGGCGGCCGTCGGCGCCGAGCATGATCTCCACGTGGAAGACGCCCAGGCGCAGGTCGAGGGCGGTGACGACGGCTTCGGCGAACTCCATGACGCGGGCGTGGTCGCCCGGGCCGATGGCGGCGGGGATGGTGGTGCCGGTCTCCAGTGCCTCGTGCCGGTGCCAGGTGGAGCGTTCGCTGACGGCCAGGCGCAGGAAGCGGCCGTGGGAGAGGCCGATCTCGGCGGACAGGAAGCTGCCGGTCAGGTACTCCTCGACGAGGATGCCCGCCTCGTAGGTGGTGGGGTCGGCCTCGGCGCGGGCCATGATCTCCCGCAGGTGTGCCTCGTCGGCGACGACGTGCGCGCCCTCGCTGGCGGAGCCCCGGGCCGGTTTGACGACGACGGGGTATCCGGTGGCCCGGGCGAACGCGGCCGCCCCGGCGAAGTCGGCGACGACGGCGTGCCGGGTGGTGTCGACCCCGGCGGCGGCGAGGACCTCGCGGCAGCGGTGCTTGAGCTTGGCGTCCCGGGCTCCCCGGGCGCCGGTGAAGGGGACGCCGATCTCCTCGGCGATCCGGGCGACCGGGACGACGAGGGCGTCGACGGTGGCGACGAACCCGTCGACGGGACGGTCGCGGTGGACGGCGAGGACGAGCTCGCGCAGGGCCTCGTGGTCGGTGTGGTCTTCGAGGACGTGCACGGTGTCGACGAACGCGCCGTAGGGCGAGGCGTCGAAGTCGATGTTCTGGGACTTCTCCATCCGCAGGGAGCGGATCAGGGTCACCTCGTGGCCGARCCGCCTGGCCGCCTCGAACGCCGGGGCGTTGCCGGTCTTCCAGGTGACGAACAGGACGTGTCTGCGGGTGTGGTGCGGTGGTGTCTGCTCTGTCATCGGGTCGTCTTCCTCGCGAAGCGCTGTCCGATCCGGACGAAACCGGGTACGCGGGTTCCGGGCGTGGGGATGAAGGAGATGGAGCCGGCCAGGATGTTCTTCTTCGACATGGAGCTGAAGCCGCCGGCGCCGGAGAGCACGAGGTCGCCCTCGTCGAGCCGCAGCCAGCTGCCGTCGCCCTGGCGTTCGGAGTACTCGTAGCCGAGGTGCTCGCCGCCGCGCAGGACGTTGAGCCGGTAGCCGTCGGAGGCGTACAGGCCCGCGCAGTCGTCGAGGTCCATGTCGAAGGGGCGGCCGGTGCGGATCAGGCCCTCGCCGGTCAGGGTCCGCAGGAGGTCCTCGTAGAGGCCGAAGGCGGGGTAGGCGTTGGCCAGGAGGAGCAGGAAGCTGCGCTTCTCCGGGAAGATCTGGATGAAGTTGTGGTGGCCGCTGCCGTTGGAGTTGAAGCCGAAGGCGGTCGGTCCGAACATCAGCCAGCCGAGGCCCCAGGCGTGCATGAAGTGGTGGCCGGGGACGTCGATCTGCGGGGTGCGCATCTGCTCGGCGAGGTCGGCGGACAGCAGCCGCTCCCCGCTCGGGGCCACCCCGTCCCGGAGGGCGAGCAGGGCGATGTTCGCGAGCTCGGGGAGGGTGAGGCAGACGGAGAACGAGCCGGCGGCGTCGTCGGCGACGGTCTGGCGGGGCGGGTCGTGGCGTACGTAGCGCTGCTCCGTCTCGCTCCACAGGTATCCGGCCGAGACGGTGGCACCGTAGTGGCCGTCCTCGGTGAGGGTCTCGGGGATCGCCTCGATGCCGAGGGGGGTGAGCATCAGCTCGTTGACGGCGCGGCGCCAGGGGACGCCGAGGACCTTCTCGATGAGGGCGGCGACGATGGACGTGCCGCAGGCGGAGTAGGCGAAGACCTCGCCGGGCTCGAAGAGCTGTCCGTAGCCGGCGAAGGTGTCGAGGTAGCGGTCGAGGTCCGGGAGGTCGGTGTCGTGCCAGACCTCGTAGGAGTCGTCGATGCCGCTGGTGTGGGACAGGAGCTGGCGCAGCGTCACCTCGACGGTGCGGCCGTCGCTGCGCCGGAACGCCTGCGGGAGCAGGGCGGTGAGGGGTTCGTCGAGGGGGAGCAGGCCGCGGTCGACGAGCCGGAGCGCGGTGAACGCCAGCATCGGCTTGGTGATGCAGGTGACGCGCTGGCGGGAGGTCTCGTCGCGGGGGCGGCCGGTCTCGATGTCGTCGACGCCGTGGTAGGTGAAGCGGAGGGTGCCGTCCGCATAGACGGCGGCGCCGGCGCCGGGGACGCCGTGGCCGCGGCCGGACTCGTGCAGGGTCTCGGCGACGGCGTCCTGGAGCCCGGCGGATCCGGTGGCGGCCGTGGCGGCGGGTGCCTGGGTGCGCTTGTGGCGCAGCAGCCGGGCCTGGGACTCCAGGGTTCGGTGTTCGTAGATCTCGGCGACGCGCACGGTGCGGCCGGCGGCGTCGCCGAGGCGGGCGGCCAGCAGGTTGGCGAGCAGGGAGTGGCCGCCGATGGAGAAGAAGTCGCGGTCCGCGCTGAGGTGGGCGACGCCGAGGAGGTCGCTCCACACGCCCGCGACGACGGCCTCGTCGGGGTCGTCGGTGGTGAAGCCCCCGTCGCCGCCGCCGGTCGCGGTCCAGTCGACGTCCCGGGCGGCGAGCGCCTTGCGGTCGACCTTGCCGTTGGGCAGCTGGGGCAGCCGCTCCTCGACGATGATCTTGGATGGCTGCATGTAGTGCGGGAGCTTGCGGCGCAGGTGGTCGCCCATCTCCTCGACGGCGGGGCCCTCACCCTCCAGGCCCACGTAGCAGACGAGGCGGGTGTCGTCGTCCTTGCGGACCGCGAGGGCGGCGACGTCGCGCAGTCCCACGACCTCGCGCAGGACGGACTCGATCTCGCCGAGCTCGATGCGGAAGCCCCGGACCTTGACCTGGTTGTCCCGGCGGCCCATGAAGCGCAGTTCGCCGTCCTCCGTCCAGCGCGCCAGGTCGCCGGTGCGGTACAGGGTGCCGGGCGGCAGGTGCGCGGGGGCGGGGACGAAGGCGGCGGCCGTGCGCTCGGGGTCGTTGATGTATCCGCCGGCCAGGCCGTCGCCGCCCAGGTGGAGTTCGCCGACGGCTCCGCGGGGGACCAGCCGGCCGTGGGCGTCGAGGAGGTAGGCGACGGTGTTGTGGACCGGGACGCCGATCGTGGGGCTCTGGGTGACGGGGCCGGTGAAGCACTTCCACGTGGAGTACGTGGTGTCCTCGGAGGGTCCGTACAGGTTGTAGAGCCGTTCGACGGCCGTGCCGGCGAAGGCCGCGTTCACGAGTTCCTTGGCGAGGGGTTCGCCCGCGACGTTCAGCACGGTGGTGGAGGCGGGGACGGCAGAGCGCTGCAGGAGCACGTTCAGCGCGCTGGGCACGGTGTTGACCAGGGAGGGGCGCAGGGCGTCGTCCTCGGTGAGGGCCAGTACGTTGTCCACGACGACGACGCAGCCGCCCGTGGTCAGCGGGGCCCACAGTTCGAACACCGAGAGGTCGAAGTTGAGCGAGGTCGCGAAGAGCACGCGGGCGAGGTCCTCGGGCCCGTAGGTGTCGCGGGCCCAGGCGAGCAGGGCCACCACGTTGCGGTGGCTGATGACCACGCCCTTGGGCAGGCCGGTCGAGCCGGAGGTGTAGATCAGGTGGGTGGTGGCGGCCGGGTCCACGGCGAGGTCCGGCGGGTCGGGGCGTTCGGCGGCGGCCTTCTCCCAGAGCTCGCCCCACGCCAGCGCGGTCGTGTCCAAGGCGGTCAGCCACGGTGCGGGGCCGCCGCCGGCCGTGTCGTCGTGGACGACGCCGGCCATGTCCGCCGTGGCGGCGATGCCGCTCAGCCGGTCGGCGGGGTAGGCCGGGTCGAGGGGGACGTAGGCACAGCCCGCCTTGTGGAGGGCGAGCAGCAGGCAGACGGTCCGGTGGGTGCGGGCGACGGAGACGCCGACGCGCGATCCGGGGGTGATGCCGTGGGCCAGCAGGGCGCGGGCGATCCGGTTGGCCTGCTCGTCGAGCTCGCGGTAGGTGAGGGTGAGGCCCCTCCACTCCACGGCGGGGGCCTGGGGGGTGCGGGCCGCCTGGGCCTCGACGTGGGTGTGCACTGCGGTGTCGCGGGGGCGGGGCCGGGCGGTGGCGTTGAGGTCCGTGAGCAGGTGGCGGGTCTCCGGCTCCGACAGCAGGGCCAGGTCCGCGACGGGGTCGGCGGGGCGGCGGCAGGCGTCGAGGAGCAGGGTCCGGTAGTTCGCGGCCATCCGGGAGACGAACTCGGCGGCGAACAGGGTGGTGTCGTAGACGAGGGCGAAGCGCACCGCGTCGGGGGCGTGCTCGACCTCCAGCAGGAGGTGCAGGCCGTCCGGGCGGGCGCCCGCTCCGGCTCCCGCCCGGGGGGCCTCGTGGTCGGCGAAGCCCACGCGCAGGCCGGTGCCGAGGGCGGCGAGGGCGTCGCGGGTGCCGGGGGCCTCTGGGGCCTCGGCGGCGGGGGTGTCGGCGGCGGGGGTGTCGGCGGCGTCGGCGTCCGGGCGCCCGGTGGCGGCACGGTACCGGGCGGCGAGGGCGGCGGTCAGCTCCGCGAACGTGACGTCCTCCCCGATCCGGGAGCGGACGGCCACGGGGCGGGTTCCGGCCGGTCCTCCGGAGCGGGCGGTGACGAGGTCGTCCTGGCCGCTGTACCGGTGGATCAGGAGGGTGAACGCCGCGTTGAACAGCTCGGCGGCTTCGAGCCCGCACGCCCCGACGAACTCCGCGAGTGGCTGGAAATCGTCGCCCGTCCAGGAGTACGTCCCCGACAGTTCCGTCACCTCGCCGCCCGGGTCCCGGGTCGGGAGCTGGAGTGCCGGAGCCGCCGTCCGCCCCTCTTCGGGACCGGTTGACGCGACGGTATGCAATTCGGCCACCGACGTGATTCCCCTCGTTCGACTGCATTGTTTCGGTCTGCGGGTACGGCGGAATTCATCCCCGGCGCGGTGCGGACTGCCGGGGAAAGCGACACGGAATTCCCGATGCCCCGCCGAATTCGCGCACGCCACTGCTCCCCGGGGCCCGGGGTGGGTGGAATGCGGAATACGGGTGTGGCCCGTGTGTGGAATGTGTGCGGAATGCGGACGGATGATGGCGGGACGGCGGGACCGGCCCGGGAACCGCTACGGGACGCGGACGGGCGCCCCGGCCGGATCCTGCGCCGGCCGTCTGCGCTCGGCGCGCGAGGCGACCAGGGGCATGAGGGCCCCGACCGAGGCGAACCCGACGCCCATCACCAGCCAGCCGACCGCGCCGTGCTCGATCGCCAGCCAGGTCAGCACCGCCGGCGCGATCATCTTGCCCAGGTCGGCGCCCATGGCGGCGGTGCCCTGGTACTGGCCCTGGGCGTGCTCCGGGGCCAGCCCGAAGGACATCCCCCAGCTCCCGGCCGACTGCCGGATCTCCCCCAGGACGTGTGCGAGCGCGCCGGCGAAGAGCAGGACGCAGGCGACGGCCGCCGAGGCGCCCTCGGTGAAGGCGAAGACCACACAGGCCACACCGAGGCACAGCGATCCGCTCCGGGCCGCCCGCGCCGCGGCGGACGGTTCGTCGGTCCCGCGCGCGGCTCTGACCTGGAGCAGGACCACGGCGACGGTGTTGGTGATCAGGATGGCCGCGATCATCCAGCGGGGTGCGCCGGTGTGGTGCAGCACCCAGAGCGGGAGCACCACATCGAGCAGCAGGTTGTGCATGGACAGCAGGCCGTCCAGTACGACGAAGGCCAGGAAGGGCCGGTCCCGCAGCACCACCAGCGCCGGGCCGGGCCGGGCGGGCTGYGCCGGCACGGCCGGGAGCAGCAGCGTGAGCAGGCCGGTGACCAGGTAGGTGGAGGCGTTGAAGACGACGGCGGCCCGGTAGACGGCGGGGCTGTCGACGACCAGCACCAGCCCGGCGAGGGCCGCGCCGACCGAGACGCTGACGTTGCTGGTGGCCCGCAGGTAGGCGCGGACGGAGACCCGCTCCTCGGGGGCGACCAGCCCGGCGACCATGGCCATCCTGGCGCTGCGGCTGGCGCTGTACGCGATCGCCTGCACGGACAGCACCAGCAGGTACTGCCGGAATCCGTCGACGAGCAGGAGCGCGGCGGTCAGCGGCCCGAGGGCGAGGAAGGACCAGATCTGGACGGCCCGCGGGCCGATCCGGTCGGCCAGGTGCCCGGTCGGGGTACTGAGGGCCAGGGCGACGCCCGCGGCGACGCCGACACCGATGCCGAACTGGCCTGGCGAGAGCCCGAGGACGGACGTGGCGTAGATGGCGTTGAGCGCCATCCACAGGCCCTGTCCGAGCGTGTGCACCAGCGTGATGCCGGTGAGGGTGCGTGCGGATCCCCGTGCCGGGAGCAACCGGCTCAGCATTGCCGCACCGAGTCGCCGACGCGGCGACCGGAAAGCCGTACGGGCCTCGGGCCGAATTGCCCGGACCATTTCTCGACCGTCAGGATCACTGACACCGTTCCGTACCTCTCGTTCAGCACCATTGCCAACGACAAGATTCGGGAATTTCCCCCGTCGCGCCCGTCCAAGATCGTTGGCCAGGCACGAAGACCCATTAGAGACAGCGTCACGGCGGTACGTCCAGGGAATGTGTTGTGGCGCTCGTCACACGCGAATACCCCGGCCGTCGGCGGTAAATTCTTGGCGAAATTCTCCGGAGGAATGCCGCGAACGTCCCGGCTACCTGCGGGTAGGGAACGGCCCGGACGACGAGAAGGCCCCCGCACCGGTGTGCGGGGGCCTTCTCGTCATGGGGTCGCGGTCGTGGGCCGTACGGGGCTTCCGTACGCCGGTGGTCCGGCCCGTCAGTCGCCGGAGCGGGCGGCGGCGATCTGCGCCACCCTGCCCCGGACCAGGAACCAGCCGCCGACCAGGGCCGCGCCGATGACCGGGACGAAGAGGATCGTGGTGCGGCCGACGCCTCCGTCGCACCACATCAGGACCAGGACGGTGACCAGGAAGACCAGCGTCACGATCTGGGTGTACGGGGCCCACGGCAGGCGGTAGGAGGGGCGCTCCAGGAGGCCCTGGCCGGCGCGCCGCCAGAAGTGGAGCGAGCACAGCATGACCATCGCCCAGGTGCCCAGGATGCCGAGCGAGGCGAAGTTCAGGACGATCTCGAAGGCGTCCTTGGGCATGAAGTAGTTCAGGCCGACGCCCGCGACGCCGAAGGCGGCGGTGAACAGGACGCCGCCGTAGGGGACCTTGCCCTTGTTCATGACGCCGGTGAACTTGGGGGCGGAGCCGGAGACGGCCATCGAGCGCAGGATGCGGCCGGTGGAGTAGAGGCCGGAGTTCAGGCTGGAGAGGGCCGCGGTCAGGACGACCAGGTTCATGATGCCGGCGGCGCCGGGGACGCCGAGCTTGTCGAAGACCGTGACGAAGGGGCTCTGGTCACCGGAGTACTCGGTGTACGGGAGCAGCAGGGCCAGCAGGACCACGGAGCCGACGTAGAAGAGGCCCACGCGCCACATGATCGAGTTGATCGCCTTGGGCATGATCTTCTCGGGGTTCTCGGTCTCGCCCGCGGCGACGCCGCAGAGCTCGACGGAGGCGTACGCGAAGACGACGCCCTGGATGACCAGGAGCATCGGGAGCACGCCGGACGGGAAGATGCCGCCGTTGTCGGTGATGTTGGCGAGGCCCGGGGTGTGGCCGCCGATGTCGTGGCTGGTGGCGACGAGGTAGATGCCGACGATCAGGAAGACCGCCAGGGCGGCGACCTTGACCAGGGAGAACCAGAACTCCAWCTCGCCGAAGTACTTCACCGAGATCAGGTTGGCGGTCAGCACGACGGCCAGGGCGATGAAGGCGAGCACCCACTGGGGGACGTCGGTGAACATCGACCAGAAGTGCGCGTAGGTCGCGGCGGCCGTGATATCGGCCACGGTGGTCGTGGACCAGTTGAGGAAGTAGAGCCAGCCGGCGGTGTAGGCGCCCTTCTCCCCCATGAACTCGCGCGCGTAGGAGACGAAGGCTCCGGAGGACGGGCGGTACAGCACGAGCTCGCCCAGGGCCCGGACCACGAAGAAGGCGAAGACTCCGCACACCGCGTAGGCGATGGCGAGGGAGGGGCCGGCGCCGGCGAGCCGGCCGCCCGCGCCGAGGAACAGGCCGGTGCCTATCGCTCCGCCGATGGCGATCATGTTGATGTGCCGGGACTTGAGGTCCTTGCTGTAGCCCTCGTCACCGGCGTCGACGTGGCGGGACGACGCCTCGGCGGGGGCCTCGGTCAAGGTGCGGTCACTCATTCGGGACTTCGCCTTCGTGGTTCGGACAGGCAGGTCCGGGGCGCGTGCGGGGGAGCTGGGTGGTATCCCCCGTGCCGCGTTCCGGTGATTTTGTCGCCCCAATAGACCATGAGGCTCCGCTACCCGCCAAAATCGGCCCCCTGCGCACGGAGGCCCCGGCGACCATGGAAACGGTCGCGCGGGGCCTCCGGCGGGCAGGAAAGCGAGGCTACGGGGCTCAGCCGACGGGGTCGGCCTCCGCGGCCTGGTCGAGGCGGAAGGCCTCGTTGCCCAGGCCGATCCGGGCGTGGGCCTCGGGGCGGCGCCTCTTGAGCAGCAGTCCGTGGACCAGTCCGCCGAGGGCGGCCACGAAGATGATCGCGGGCAGCGCCCGGCTCAGCGCGGAGCCCTTCGCGGCGCCGACCAGCACGCCGAAGTCCCGCACGGTGTAGACGGCGATGGCGATCAGCGCGAGGCCCGCCAGGGCCGCGGCGATCAGGCGCCACACCTGGGCGCCCGCGGTGCCGCGGCGGACGAAGAAGGCGATGACGGCGAAGGAGGAGGCGGCCATCAGGACGGTCACGCCGAGGGCGCCGACACTGCCCATCCAGGTGAACAGGTGCAGGACGGGAACGGTGGGGTCGCCGGCCGGCGTGCTGTCGGTGAGCGCGAAGGCGATGACGACGACGGCGGCCACGACGGTCTGCAGCAGGGAGCCGGTGGCGGGGGCGCCGGTCCCGGGGTTGGTGCGGCCGAAGCGGGCCGGGAGCAGGCCCTCACGGCCCATGGCGAAGGCGTAGCGGGCGACGACGTTGTGGAAGCTGAGCATGGCCGCGAACATGCCGGTGACGAAGAGCACGTGCAGGACGTCGGTGAAGGCGGCACCCAGACGGGCCTCGGTCAGCTCGAAGAGCAGTCCGGGACCGGCCTTCGCGGAGGCGGCGGTGATCCCGGCGGGTCCGGTGGCCACGGACAGGGCCCAGGCGCTGAGGGCGAAGAAGACGGCGACGAAGCCGATCGCGAGGAACATCACGCGCGAGACCACGATGTGCGGCCTGCTGGTCTCCTCGGCGTACACCGGGGACTGCTCGAAGCCGACGAAGGCGGCGATGCAGAAGCACAGGGCCGTGCCGAGGCCGGCTCCGGAGAGGGTGCCGGGGTCGAAGGCGGTGAGGGAGAGGCCTTCGGGGCCGGGCTTGCCGAGGGCGGCGGCGTCGAAGACGACGACGAGGGCGCACTCGATCAGCAGCAGGACGCCGAGCACCTTGGCGTTGAGGTCGATCTTCAGCCAGCCGAGCGCGCCGGTGGCGGCGACGGCGATCAGGGCCGGGATCCACCAGGCGACCGTGGTGTCGAGGTAGGTCGCGAAGAGGCCGGAGATCTCGAAGCCGAGGATGCCGTACACGCCGACCTGCATGGCGCTGTAGGCGACGAGGGCGACGAGGGAGGCGCAGGCCCCGGCGGTGGGCCCGAGGCCGCGCGCGATGTACGCGTAGAAGGCGCCGGCGTTGTGGACGTGGCGGCTCATCTCGGCGTACCCGACGCCGAAGAGGGCGAGGACGACGCCGAGGATCACGAAGAGGAGCGGCTGGCCGACGATGCCCATGACCCCGAAGATCGTGGGCATGACACCCGCGACGACCATCAGGGGCGCGCTCGCGGCGAGTACGGAGAGCAGCAGTCCGGCGGTGCCGAGACGGCCGGCCCGCAGGGCGCGGTCCTGGCCCTTGTACGTGCGGATCTCGGCCTCGGCTGGGAGCGTGGTGGATCTGCCCGTCGGCATGGCGGGGTCCTTTCGGGGGACTGGCTGGTCGGAGTCAGGCGGTGCCGAGCGCGGCGCTGCGCGCGGCGAGGAAGGCCTTGTGCGGGTCCCGGTCCGGATAGGACCAGGGCGCGGGGGTGGCATGGCTGCCGATGCGGTGGAAGAGGGCCGCGGCCTCGGCGGGGCGGCCCTCGCAGAGCTTGGCGTGGGCGAGGAAGTTGAGGTCGACCCGGTTGCGGGGGTGGTCCTCGCGTTCCCACTCC
Organism: Streptomyces sp. M-16; assembly: GCF_052114405.1. NCBI lineage: Bacteria > Bacillati > Actinomycetota > Actinomycetes > Kitasatosporales > Streptomycetaceae > Streptomyces > Streptomyces sp. M-16. Next base: position 26,179 of record NZ_JBFRER010000059.1, read on the forward strand.
AGCCACCAGTCGAAGGCGGAGCGCAGCACCTGCCGGGCGCGGCGGCCGGTCCAGTGCGGGCCGGCGGACTCGGGGGCGGCACCCCCCTGGGCGGAGGCGAGGACCCGGTAGCGCTCGGCGTGGGCGATGACGGGCAGCACGGCGAGCGGGGAGTCGGCCGGGGACTCCTCGGCGGCCCAGGCGGCGAAGTCGTAGACCTCGTGGAGCGGGTCGTGCCCCAGGGAGGGGGTGCGTTCGGCCAGCTTGGCGACCATCAGGTGGTGGGCGTGGTGGTGCTCCCGGTGGCGGGCCCGGACCTGGTCGAAGTGGCGGCTGAACTCCTCCTCGGTACCGAAGGCGCGGGAGAGCATGAGCAGGCCCAGCCAGGGCGTGGGGTCGGCGGGCAGCAGCGCGGCGGCCCGCCGGCAGGCCTCCTCGGCCGCCTCGGGAGTGCCCTTGCGGCGCAGGGCGCTGAAGACGGCGGCGCAGGCGAGGAGGGTCGTGGCGTCGGCGCTGCCGGGCTCGGCGAGCAGCCATTCGCGGGCCCACGCGGTGGCGGCCGGGGTTTCGGCGAGGACGACCACGCGGTGGCCGCGACGGTCCCAGTCGTCACCGGTGCCGACGAGGAGGGTACGGGCCTTGGACCACCGGCCCTGGGTGAACTGGGAGCGCACGGAGACCAGTTCGGTGTCGCACAGGGCCGGGTCGAAGAGCTGGGCGTCCCGCTTGCGGGCGCGGCCGAGGGGCGGCGGAGGCGGGGACATCCGCGGGTTCCCTCCAGGACGCGGGCGCGGGTGGACGATGTACGCGGGAGCATGCACGGGGTGACGACCGGGGTGATGACTGAGGACGGTGGTGCCGGTGATGCGGGCGGTTCCGGTGGTGCGGGGGCGGTTCCGGTGGTGCGGCTGGATCACGCCGGTGAGCGTTCCGGATGATCACACACAGCAAACCGGTACGCACAGCTCCGCGTCAAGGTCCGGTCCAGCGGGTGGCGGGTTTCAACTGGTGCTTCCGATAGCACAGTTGGCACGGATGCGGTGGTTCGGGTATGGGCACCACCCGCCGGACGGGGTCCTTAGGCTGCCTCCATGGCGATCTACGACGACCTTCCTCCCTTCCTCCTGGGCTTCCCCGGGGAACTGCGGGACCGACTGGTGGCGGCGGTGCTGAGCGGGGCCAAGACCACGACGACGGGACTGCTGGAGCAGTACGGGCGCGAGGGCGAGCCGCTGCCCGAACCGGGGGCGCGCGCGGTCCTGGTGGACTCCGCCGAACGGCCGCTGGCTGTCCTGGAACTGACGGAGGTGCGGGTGCTGCGGCTGGCCGACGTCGAACTGCGGCACGCGGTGGACGAGGGCGAGGAGTACGCGTCGGTGGCCGAATGGCGCGCCTCCCACGAACGGTTCTGGCACAGCGGTGAACTGGGCGCGGCCGTGGGCGACCCGCACTTCACCGTCGACGACGACACCCTGGTGGTCACGCAACGCTTCAGGATCCTCCGGGACGGGGACGGGGACGGGGAGCGGGACCGGGACGGGGCCTAGGAAACGGCCTTCGCCGCCGCGCGGCCCGCGGCGCGGCCCGAGAAGATGCAACCGCCCAGGAAGGTGCCCTCCAGCGCGCGGTAGCCGTGGACCCCTCCCCCGCCGAAGCCGGCCGCCTCGCCGGCCGCGTAGACGCCGGGGAGCGGTTCGCCCGCCGGGGTCAGGACGCGGGAGGACAGGTCGGTCTCCAGGCCGCCGAGGGACTTCCGGGTCAGGATCGAGAGCCGGACGGCGATCAGCGGGCCCGCCTTCGGGTCGAGGATGCGGTGCGGGGCGGCGGTGCGGATCAGCTTGTCGCCGAGGTACTTGCGGGCGCCGTGGATGGCCGTCACCTGGAGGTCCTTGGTGAAGGGATTGGCGATCTCCCGGTCGCGGGCCACGACCTCCCGGCGGACGGTGGCCTCGTCGAGGAGGTTCTCCTTGGTGACGGCGTTCATCCCGCGCACCAGGGCGGCGAGGTCCCGCTCGACGACGAAGTCGGCGCCTCGGTCCATGAAGGCCTTCACCGGGCCGGGCACGGCCTGGCGGGCGCGGTCGATGACGTCGCGGACCGACCTGCCGGTCAGGTCGGGGTTCTGCTCGGAGCCGGAGAGGCCGAACTCCTTGCCGATGATGCGCTGGTTGAGCACGAACCAGGTGTGGTCGTGGCCCGTCTTCATGATGTGGTCGAGGGTTCCGAGGGTGTCGAAGCCCGGGAAGAGCGGCACGGGAAGCCGCCCGCCGGTGGCGTCGAGCCAGAGCGAGGACGGGCCGGGCAGGATGCGGATGCCGTGCCGGGCCCAGATGGGGTCCCAGTTCTCGATTCCCTCGGTGTAGTGCCACATCCGGTCCTTGTTGATGTGGCTGGCGCCGGCCCGCTCCGTGATGCCGAGCATCAGGCCGTCCACGTGCGCCGGGACCCCGGACAGCATCCGCTCGGGCGGGGTGCCGAGGCGGTCCGGCCACTGCGCGCGCACGAGGTCGTGGTTGCCGCCGATGCCGCCGCTCGTGACGATCACCGCCTGGGCCCGGAGGGAGAAGGCCCCGGTGACCTCGCGGCTGCTCGCGGCGCCCCGTACGGCGTCCGAGGGGGCCAGGACCTCTCCGGTGACGGTGTCCACGGCGCCGCCGGTGGTGGCGAGACCCGTCACCCGGTGACGGAAGCGGAACTCGACCAGGCCGCGGGCCGCCCCGGCCCGGACGCGGCGTTCGAAGGGGGCGACCAGGCCCGGGCCCGTGCCCCAGGTGATGTGGAAGCGGGGGACGGAGTTGCCGTGGCCGTTCGCGTCGTAGCCGCCGCGCTCCGCCCAGCCGACGACGGGGAAGAAGCGGACCCCCCGGGCGTGCAGCCAGGGCCGCTTCTCCCCGGCCGCGAAGTCCACGTAGGCCTCGGCCCAGCGGCGCGGCCAGGCGTCCTCGGGCCGGTCGAACCCCGCGGTTCCGGCCCAGTCCTGGAGGGCGAGCTCGCGGCTGTCCTTGATCCGCATCCGGCGCTGCTCGGGCGAGTCCACGAAGAACAGGCCGCCGAAGGACCAGTGGGCCTGGCCCCCGAGGGACTGCTCGGGCTCCTGGTCGAGGAGGATCACCTTGCGGCCCGCGTCGACGAGCTCGGCGGTGGCGACGAGCCCGGCGAGGCCCGCTCCGATCACGATCACGTCGGCGTCGTACGTCGTCATGGGTAGCCCGTCCTCCGGTCGGTGGTGGGGCAGATCCTTTGCTACGGAGCGGTAACCAGTCAATGGCGGTGGTTGGATGGATTCCGTGAGTGCCGCTGATGAAGTGCTGGACGTGGTGGACCGGGACGACCGGGTCACCGGGCAGGCCCCGCGGGGCGAGGTCTACGCCCGGGGACTGCTCCACCGGTGTGTGTTCGTGCAGGCCAGGGACGCGCGGGGGCGGGTGTTCGTGCACCGCCGGACGGCGTCGAAGCTGGTGTTCCCCGCGCACTACGACATGTTCGTGGGCGGGGTGCCGGGTGCCGGGGAGGACTACGCGGGGGCCGCGCTGCGGGAGGCCGAGGAGGAGCTGGGGGTGAGCGGGCTGGAGCAGCCGGCGCCGCTGTTCAAGTTCCTCTACGAGGGTCCGGGCGGGTCCTGGTGGTCCTACGTGCACGAGGTGCGGTGCGACCTGCCGGTGGCCCCGCAGGCCTCGGAGGTGGACTGGCACACCTGGCTCCCGCAGGAGGAGCTGGACCGGCGGGTCGCCGACGGGAACTGGGCGTGGGTACCGGACGGGCTGGAGGCGTACCGGCGGCTGACGGCGTACCGCGCGGGGTGAGGGGTGACGGCGTACCGCGCGGGGTGAGGAGCGGGGCGGCGGGGGGCTGGGCACCGGGCGGCGGCCGGGGCGGGGCGCCGGGGGCTGAGCGCCCGGCGCCGAAGGCCGGGGCGCTCCCGGGCCGGCCGGGTGGCTGCCCGTAGATTGGCCGGATGATCGACTTCGTCAAGGACGTGCGCCTCTGGTTCGCGCCGCAGCGACTGAGGGACGAGGGCGACACGCCGGACTACCGGTTCTCCCTGGCCAACGAGCGGACCTTCCTGGCCTGGATCCGGACCGCGCTGGCGCTGGTGGGCGGCGGGTTCGCGGTGGACCAGTTCCTGCCGGACCTGCGGTGGGGGGTGCGCGTCGGGATGGCGCTCGCGCTGCTGGCCGTGGGTGCGGCGTGCGCGCTGCGCGCGGTGAACCACTGGGTGCGGTGCGAGCGGGCGATGCGGCGGGGCGAGGACCTGCCGCTGTCGCGGTTCCCGGTGGTGCTCAGCCTGGGCGTCGGGCTGGTCGCGGCGGCGATGGTGGTGGTCGTGCTGCTGGGCTGGACGGCGGGCCGGTGAGCGGGCCGGGTACGGCCTCCCGCGACGCCGGGCTCCAGCCGGAACGGACCCGGCTGGCCTGGCGGCGTACGACTCTGTCCTGTTCGGTGGCCGCGGTACTGGCGCTGCGGCAGGCCCTGCACGGCTCCGGCTCCCCCCTGCGGGTGGCCGGGACGGCGGTGATCGCGCTGATCTGGCTGGCGTTCCTGGGCGTTGCACACGTGCGCATGCGGCAGCTGGCGACGGCGCGGCCTCCGGCGCTCCCGCCGCGGGTGGCCCTCGGAGCGGTGCTGTGCACCGTGGCGCTGGCGCTGTTCGCGGCGACGGTGATCTTCTGAGATCTGCCGAGTCGTGCGACACGAGCCCGGACAGAACGGGCGTTAAGGGGCGTTCCCCACTAGCCTCTGCGCCATGACGACCCTGCACCACGAGCACCCCACGCACGAACACACCCACGGCCCCTCGTGCGGGCACCGGGCGGTCTCGCACGGCGACCACGTCGACTACGCGCACGACGGGCACCTGCACCGGGAGCACTCCGGGCACTGGGACGAGTGCGAGACCCCGGACCACACCACCCACGACGGGCACGAGCACGTCCACGGAGCCGGCTGCGGGCACGAGTCGGTCCCGCACGGCGACCACGTCGACTACCTCCACGACGGGCACCGGCACGCGGAGCACGAGGGACACTACGACGACCACTGACGACCACTGACGGCCGCCGACGGTCGCTGACGGCCCCTCACCCCCCGCTCTCCCCCGGCCGGGCCCCGGCTGACAGGATGCCGATCACCTGTCGTAGCGACCCGGGGGAGAGCGCCCATGACCGTCGACGCACCGTACGTAGTCCAGCCCGCGGCCGGGGTGTACGCCTACGTCCAGCCGGACGGGGGCTGGTGCCTGAACAACGCCGGCTTCGTCAGCGACGGCGGGCGGACCCTGCTCGTCGACACGGCCGCCACCGAGCGGCGGGCGCTGGCCCTGCGCGAGGCCGTCGCGGCGGCCGGGGTGCCGCTCCCCCGGACGGTGGTCAACACCCATCACCACGGCGACCACACCTACGGCAACGGGGTGTTCGCGCCCGAGGCCCTGATCGTCGGGCACGACAACGCGCGCGCCGAACAGCTCGCGGCCGGACACCAGCTGGAGCTGATCTGGCCCGCGACCGACTTCGGGGCGATAGAGATCACCGCCCCGGACCTCACCTTCAGCGAGCGCATGACCCTGCACGTCGGCGAGACCGAGGTGCAGGTCATCCACCCGGGCGTGGCGCACACCACCGGGGACGCGATCGTGTGGCTGCCCCGGCAGCGGGTGGTCTTCACCGGGGACCTGGTCTTCGCCGAGGGCACGCCGTTCCTGGCGATGGGTTCGCTGTCCGGGTCGCTGCGGGCGCTGGAGCTGCTGCGGTCCCTGGGCGCGGAGACCGTCGTACCGGGGCACGGACCGCTGACCGACGCCTCGGCGTACGGGGCGACCGAGCGGTACCTGCGGTTCGTCGCCGAACTGGCGCGGGAGGGGCGGGAGAAGGGACTGACCCCGCTGGAGGTCGCGCAGGGGGCCGATCTCGGCGAGTTCGCGGCCTGGCGGGAGAGCGAGCGGCTGGTGGCGAACGTGCACCGGGCGTACGCGGAGCTGGCCGGGGAGCCGGAGGGCGTGCCGCTGGACATCATGGCCGTGCTCCGGGACATGACGGTGATGAACGGGGGCACGCCGATCCTGTGCCACGCCTGACGCGGCGGCCGTGGGGCGGCGCGGTCGGGGCGCCGCGGTCAGGGCGGCGCGGTCGGGGCGGCGGTGTCCGGAGGGTTCCTCCGGCCCGCCCTCTGGACGCCATACCGACTGGTCGGCATGATGTCCTCCGAGCAACCCTCACCGTCAACCCCGTACGGAGGTGCGCACCATGACCGCAGTCCCGGCAGGCTCCCCGAGCCCGCGCGGCCTGGACCTGGAGCGGCTGCGCGGCCATCTCGACGCCGCGCGCCCCGGGCTCGTGGGCGGGCCGTTGAGCGGCCGGCTGATCGAGGGGGGCCGGTCGAACCTGACGTACGCGGTCACCGACGGCTCCGCCCACTGGGTGGTGCGCCGCCCGCCGCTCGGGCACGTCCTGGCCACCGCGCACGACATGCGGCGCGAGCACCGGGTGATCGCCGCCCTGCACGGGACCGCCGTGCCGGTACCCGGTCCGCTGCTGCTGTGCGAGGACGAGGAGGTGCTGGGGGCGCCGTTCTACGTCATGGAGTACGTGGACGGGGTCCCGTACCGGACCGCCGCCCAGCTGGAGGAGATCGGCCCCGAGCGGACCCGGCGGGCGGTGCTCGCCCTGGTGGACACCCTCGTCGACCTGCACGCGGTGGACCCCGGCGCGGTGGGGCTGGGCGATTTCGGCCGGCCCGAGGGCTTCCTCGACCGGCAGTTGCGCCGCTGGGGCAAGCAGCTCGCGGCCTCCCGCGGGCGGGAGCTGGCCGGCATAGACGAACTGCACGCCGCGCTCGGCAGGACCCTGCCCTCCTCCCCCGCGCCGACCGTGGTGCACGGGGACTTCCGGCTGGACAACGTACTGATCGGCGGGCCGGACGACTCGATCCGGGCGGTGCTGGACTGGGAGATGTCCACGCTGGGCGATCCGCTCACCGACCTCGGACTGCTGGTGATGTACAGCTCCGACCTGGGCCTGACGGACTCCCCGGTCAGCACGACCAGCCGCGCCCCGGGACACCCGGACCCCGCCGAACTGGTCCAGCGCTACGCCGCCCGCTCCGGGCGCGACACCGGCGCGATCGCCTGGTACACGGCCTTCGCCTGGTTCAAGCTCGCGGTAATCCTCGAAGGCATCCACTACCGCTTCACGCTCGGTCAGACGGTCGGCGCGGGCTTCGACCGGATCGGCGAACTGGTCCCGGTCTTCATCGAACACGGTCTGACCACCCTCCAGGAAGGCTGAGCCACACCCATGGACTTCGCATTCGACGCCCGGACCGAGGAACTCCGCGAGCGGCTGCTCGCGTTCATGGAAGGTCACGTCTACCCGGCGGAAGCCCTCGCCGCCGAGCAGCGCGCACGGCTGGCCTCGCCCTGGGACACCCCGGCCGTCTTCGGTGAACTGAAGGCCGAAGCGCGCCGCCAGGGCCTGTGGAACCTCTTCTTCGTGGACCAGCACGGCCTGCCGGGCGCGGAGCACGGCGCCGGACTGACCAACCTCCAGTACGCCCCGCTCGCCGAGATCACCGGCCGCAGTCCGCACCTGGCGCCGATGGCGACCAACTGCGCCGCCCCGGACACCGGGAACATGGAACTGCTCGCGCAGTTCGGGAACGAACAGCAGAAGAAGCAGTGGCTGGAGCCGTTGCTGGCCGGCGAGATCCGCTCCGCCTTCGCGATGACCGAGCCCGAGGTGGCCTCCTCGGACGCGACGAACATCGAGACGCGGATCGAGCGCGTCGGCGACGAGTACGTGGTCACCGGCCGCAAGTGGTACATCTCCGGGGCGATGAACCCCGACTGCAAGGTCTTCATCGTGATGGGCAAGACCGATCCGCGGGGCGCCGACCCGCGCCGCCAGCAGTCGATGATCCTGGTCCCGCGGGACACCCCGGGCGTCGAGGTGCGGCGGGCGATGACGGTGTACGGGTACGCCGACCACGACCACGGCGGGCACGCCGAGGTGGTCTTCGACGGGGTCCGGGTTCCGGCGGCCAACCTCATCGGCGAGGAGGGCACCGGCTTCGCCATCGCCCAGGCGCGGCTGGGTCCGGGGCGGATCCACCACTGCATGCGGCTCATCGGCATGGCCGAGCGCGCCGTCGAGCTGATGTGCCGCCGCGCGGTGGGACGTACGGCCTTCGGCAAGGAGCTGGCCGCGCAGGGAGTGGTGCAGGGCTGGATCGCGGACGCCCGGGTCACCATCGAGCAGCTGCGGCTGCTGGTGCTGAAGACCGCCTGGCTGATGGACACGGTGGGCAACCGCGGCGCGCACACCGAGATCCAGGCCATCAAGATCGCTACCCCCCGCGCGGTCGTGGGCATCCTGGACCAGGCCGTGCAGCTGCACGGCGCGGGCGGCGTCAGCCAGGACTTCCCGCTGGCCGAGCTGTGGGCGGCGGCGCGGACGCTGCGGCTGGCGGACGGGCCGGACGAGGTCCACCAGCGCTCGCTGGCGCACCGGGAACTGAAGCGGTACCGGGCCTAGGCGAGGCCCGGCGCCTCCTGCTCAGGGCCTGAGCGAGCGCAGCAGCAGGTCGGCGAGGTGGTCGGCGACCTGGTGGGGGGTGAGCGGGCCGTCCGTGCGGTACCAGGTCGACAGGTGGTGGACGGACCCGAAGTAGAAGTCCACCACCAGGTCGGCGGGGGTGGCCGTGGCGAACACCCCCGTGCGCTGGCCCTCCTCGACCAGGGCCCGGAAACGCTCGTGGTAGCGGCGGCGCTCCGCCCGTACCTGCTTGTACTTCTCCGGGCTGAGCTGGTGCATCGACCGGAAGAAGATCATCGCGTCGTCGAGGTTCTCGATGGTGGTCACCACCACGTCGGCGGCGGCGGCCCGCAGCCGCTCCTCGACAGGAGCGTCGGATCCGGCCACCGCGTCGAGCCGCTGCTGCTGGAGGCGCAGCATGCGCGCGTACACCTCGTGCAGCAGGTCGTCCTTGGAACCGAAGTAGTGGTAGAGCGCGCCCTTGGTGACTCCGGCTGCCTCGACGATCTCCTGCACGGAGGTGCGGTCGTAGCCGCGCTCGGCGAACAGCCTGGTCGCGACGGCCAGCAGCCGCTGCGGCACCGGGGTCTCCCGGTTGACGCCCTCGGGTCCCGCGGTGGTGCTGGCGGCCATGGTGCTCGCCTTCCTCTCCTGATCCGTCGCCTGTCCTGCGTGTGCCGGGTGTCCTGTGCCGTACGACCATCCGACGATTTTCAGCCGCGCTCGCGCAGTTCCCGTCGCAGGATCTTGCCACTGGTGGTCTGGGGAAGAACAGGCAGGATCTCGACCTCGCGCGGGTACTTGTACGCGGCGAGCCGCTCGGCGCAGTACGCGGACAGCTGCGCGGGGTCGGCGGTGGCGCCGGGCCGCAGGCTCACGTACGCCTTCACGCCCTCGCCGCGGTAGGCGTCGGGGACGCCGACGACGGCCGCCTCGCGGACGGCGGGGTGGGTGTAGAGGACGTCCTCCACCTCCCTCGGCCAGACCTTGAACCCGGAGGCGTTGATCATGTCCTTCTTGCGGTCGACGACGTAGAGCCAGCCGTCGGGGTCCATGAAGCCGACGTCCCCGGTGCGCAGTTCCCCGTCCGGGAAGGCCGCTGCGGTCTCGTCCGGGAGCCCCCAGTAGCCCGGCACGACCTGGGGGCCGCGGACGGCGATCTCCCCGGTCTCGCCGAGGGGAACCTCGGCGCCCTGCTCGTCGAGGATCCGTACGAGGGTCTGCGCGCCGGGCAGGCCGACCGAGAGGGTGCCGGAGCGGGGGTCGACGGGGGCCTCGCGGTGGGCGGGGACCGAGGCACAGGGGGCGGTGCACTCGGTGAGGCCGTAGCCGTTGCGGAGGTAGAAGCCGAAGGAGGCGCGCAGGCGTTCGACGAGGGCGGGCGGGAGCGGGGCGCCGCCCGAGGAGACCACCTGGAACGAGGCGAAGTGCTCCGCGGTGGCCGCGGGGTGGGCGGCGAGGGCCGTGAAGGCGGTGGCCGGTCCGATGGTGTAGGCCGGGCGGTGTTCGAGGAAGGCGTCGAGGACGGCGCCCGCGTCGAAGCGGCGGGCGAGGACGAGGGTGCCGGCGTTGACGAAGCAGGCGGCGAGCTCGCAGACGAGGCCGGTGATGTGGAAGAGCGGCGCCAGGGCGAAGTAACCGGCGCCTTCGGGGAGGGGGTGGCCGGTGACCTGGCGGGTGGCGTTGTAGGTCAGCGCCCCGTGCGGGTTCATGGCGCCCTTGGGGGTGCCCGAGGTGCCGGAGGTGTAGCCGAGGAGCGCGAGGTCGTCGGCGACCGGATCGGGCCCGTCCGGCGCGGGGTGCCCCTGCCGCGCCACGGTCACCAGGTCCTCGGGCCCGCCCGGGAGCCCGAGGGGCCCCGCCGTCGCGGTGTGCGGCTCCCGCTCCTGTGCCGGGGGCGGGAAGAGGCGGGCGTCGTCGCGGGTCTGGAACTCGCGCTCGTCGGTGGTGAGGGCGATCCGGACGCCGGCCTCGTGCGCGGTCCCGCGCAGGTACGCCGCCCAGGCGCGGGCCTCGCAGACCAGCGCGACGGCACCCGAGTCGCGCAGGACGTGCCCGGCCTCGGCGGACTTGTACATCGGGTTCAGCGGGACGACCACCGCCCCGGCCTTCCAGGCGGCCAGCACGGCGAGCACGAAGTGCGGGGTGTTCTGGAGCATGACGGCGATCCGGTCGCCGCGCCGGACCCCCCGCGCGGCGAGGTACCCGGCGAGGGAGTCGGAGAGGGCGTCCGCCTCGGCGTAGCCGACGCGCCCGTCGAAGTACGCGAGGGCCGTACGCCCGGGGGCGCGCGCCGCGGCGGCCCGGAAGGCGTGGAGCACGGTGGGCGGCGGGCTGACCGGTGCCAGCTGCGCCGCGCTGAGCCGGCGCAGCCACGGCCGCGCGGCGTACGGGGAGCCGGCCGGGGCCCCCGCGTCCGCCCCGGGTGTGCGGGCGGGCGTCACGAGGACTCCCACTTCTGCTGGAGGTGGTTCATGGCCTCCAGCCACCGGTCCGGGTCGTTCGCGCGGGCGGCGTGGTAGTCCGCCACCTCGGGGTGCGGGAGGATCAAGAAGCGGCCCTTCTCCATGCCGTCGAACAGTGCGTCAGCGACCGCGTCCGGCTCGATGGCGGTCGGCGCCAGGACGAGTTCGCCCGCCGAGCCCGCGGCGGTCAGCATGTCGGTGCGCACGCCCTGCGGGCAGATGGCGTGGACCCGGACGCCGCGGTGGCGGTAGGTCAGCGAGAGCCATTCCGCGAAGGCGAGGGCACCGTGCTTGCTGACACTGTACGGCGCCGCCCCGATCATGGTCAGCAGCCCTGCGGCGGAGACGGTGGACACGAAGCGGCCGCTGCCCCGCTCCAGCCACTGCGGCAGCAGGGTCCGGGCGGCCCGCACGTGCGCCATGACGTTGGTGTCCCAGGCCGCCTCCCACACGGCCTCGTCCGCGAAGGCGTCCCCGCCCGAGGCGAGTCCGGCGTTGGCGCAGTAGACGTCGACCGTGCCGCCGAGGGCCTCGCGGGCCTCCGCGACGACGGTCGAGGCGTCTCCGGGGACCGCGACGGCCCGGAGGCCGATCGCCTCCGCGACCGACGCGGCCTTCGCGGGGTCGAGGTCGTTGACGACGACGGTGGCCCCCTCGGCGGCGAAGCGGCGGGCGAGGGCCTCGCCGATGCCGCCGCCCGCTCCGGTGACGACGACTCGCTGGTCCTGGTACGCGTTCACGGGGATCACCTTTCGCCACGGCCTGCCGGATCCCGGCAGACTAACCAGTCGGTATGTGAGGACGGAAGGGGGCCGGGCCCTAGCGTGTGCGGATGACGCTGTCACGACGCGGGGTACTGGGGCTGGCGGGGGCCATGGGGACCGCGGGGGCCTTCGCGGGAACCGGTCCGGCGGCCCGCGCCGCCGCGGCGGGCACCGCGGGTACGGCGGGCGGGGCGGGCACCGCGAACACGCCGGACATGGCGGGCATGGCGGGCGGCCCCGCGCCGGGACGGGTGCTCACCGGATGCGAACGGCTCGCCGCCGACGGGTACGCCGAACTCGCCGGACAGCGCGTCGGCGTCGTCACCAACCCCACCGGGATCACCTCCGACGCCCGCCACCTGGTCGACGTCCTGCACGCCGACCCGCGGGTCGACCTGGTCGCGGTGTTCGGGCCGGAACACGGCTTCCGCGGATCGGCCCAGGCGGGCGGCTCGGAGGGGACCGGTCGGGATCCGGCGACGGGCCTGCCCGTCTACGACACGTACGACACGAGCGGGCAGCGCCTGGCGGACCTCTTCACGGCCGCCGGGATCGACACCGTCGTCTTCGACATCCAGGACGTCGGCGCCCGCTTCTACACCTACGTCTGGACCCTCTACGACTGCATGCGCGCGGCCGCCCTGGCCGGCAAGGCCGTGGTGGTGCTGGACCGCCCCAAYCCGGTGGGCGGACGCCGGGCGGCCGGCCCGGTGCTGGAGCGGCCCTACGCCAGCTTCGTGGGCCGCGAGCCGATCGCGCTCGCGCACGGGATGACGGCGGCCGAGCTGGCCCTGCTCTTCAACGGCGAGTTCCTGCGCGCCCGTCCGGTCCGGCTGCGGACGGTCCCCATGACGGGCTGGCGCCGCGCGTCCTTCTACGGTTCCACCGGGCTGCCGTGGGTGCCGCCGAGCCCGAACATGCCCACCCCCGACACCGCTCTCGCCTACGCGGGGACCTGCCTGTTCGAGGGGACCACGCTCTCCGAGGGCCGGGGCACGACCACCCCCTTCGAGGTGGTCGGCGCCCAGGGCGTGGACCGGCGGTGGGCGGAGGCGGCGAACGCGCTGGGGCTGCCCGGCGTCTGGTTCCGGGAGACCTGGTTCACCCCCTCCTTCTCGAAGCACGCCGGAAAGCTCTGCGGCGGGGTCCGGCTGATCGTGCACGACCGCGAGGCCTTCGACCCGGTGCGGGCGGGGATCGGCCTCCTGGTCACCGCGCGGCGGGCGTGGAGCGGTTTCGGCTGGCGCGCGGACCACTGGATCGACCGGCTGACCGGCTCGGACCGGGTGCGGACGCTGGTGGACGCGGGGGCGGGGGTGGAGGAGATCGCGGGCGACTGGGCGGCGGGGCTGGCCCGGTTCGCGGCGGTCCGGGAGGAGTACCTCCTCTACCCCTGACTCCGCCCGCCGGGCCGTGCGGATCCGTGCGGATCCCGTGCTGCCGCGGGTCTGGCCGACGGGCGCCCGCGGCGGGATGCTGCGTGCACCGCAGGCACGGCACGGCACTGAGGGGGACGTCATGACGGACAGCGGAGCCGCATTCGGAACCGGAGCCCGGGCCGGAGCCACGACGGCGACCACGACCACGACCGGGGTGGGCGTCGGGCCCTACCGGGAGCTGACCTTCGACGCCCAGGGCGACGTGGACCCGGCGACGCGGGCGGCGGTGGCCCGGATCGAGGCCACGGACCTGCTGGTGTTCGCGCACGGCTGGAACAGCGACCGGACCACCGCGACCCGGCTCTTCGACCGCTTCTTCGCCCCTTTCCCGGGGCTCGTGGGAACGGGGGTGCGGCTCGGCTACGTGGGGGTGGTCTGGCCCTCGATCCGCTTCTCCGACGAGCCGATACCGGACTTCGACCCGCAGCGCGCCCTCACCGCCCCGGACACCGCCACCGGCACGCGGCCCGCCCCCACCCCCGGCCTGGACGCCGACACGCGGCGGGCGCTCGGGGCCTTCTGGCCGGGCCGGCGGGCGGAGCTGGACCGGGTCGCCGAACTGCTCGACGGGCGCCCGGAGTCGGAGCCCGCCTTCGCCGAGTTCGGGGCCCTGGTACGGGAACTCGCCAATGTCGACCGTGCCGGTGCCGCGGTCGGCCCCACGGCCGCGGCGGATCCGGGCGGCGCCCGCGGGGTACCGGCCCTTTTCGCGCGGGACGTGCTGGAGGTCTGCCGGGAACTGTCCGACGCCCTGACCGCCGCCGGGGCGGACGCCGGCGAGGGCCCGCGCCTGGCCCCCGGTGACGGGCTGCGCGCCCTGTGGGGCGGGGCCAAGGAGCTGCTGCGCCAGGCGACGTACTACGAGATGAAGAACCGGGCCGGGGTCGTCGGCGAGCACGGGCTCGGGCCGGTGCTGGCGGACCTGGCGGGCAGACGCCCGGCCCTGCGCGTCCACCTGATAGGCCACAGCTTCGGGGCGCGGGTGGTGTCCTTCTCCCTGCGCGCCGTACCGGACGRGGCGCGGCAGCTGAAGTCGCTGACCCTGCTCCAGGGAGCCTTCTCGCACTACGCCTTCAGCGACAGCCTCCCCCACGATCCCCGCCGCGGCGGCGCCCTGCGGGGACTCCAGCGCAGGGTCGACGGCCCCGTGGTGGCCTGCCACTCCTCCCACGACAGCGCCCTCGGGCTGTTCTATCCCCTGGCGTCCCGGATGGCGGGAGATTCGGCCGGTCTGCTGGGGTTCGACGAACGGTGGGGCGCGGTCGGGCACGACGGCGTGCAGGCGCTGCCGGGCGCACAGCGGCTCAGCCTGGAGGCGGCCCTGCGCGACGGGCTGCCCGCGGCCGGTTGCGTCAGCGTGGACGCGGGCTCCGTGGTGCGGCGCGGCGGTCCGCCGTCGGGGGCGCACAGCGACATCTGCCACGAGGAGCTGGCCCGGATCGTGGTCGGGGCGGGGCGCATGGGGCGCTGAGTTCCGGCCATGTGCCACCCGCACGCCTCGACCGCCCCCGCATGCGCCCACATCCGGCAGGGCATGTTGGGCACGTCAGGGCACGCTGCTTCGTTCGACGAAGTAGCGCGAACACAGGTGTGGGCGGGGGCACGGCGGCGGAGGTGAAGGTGCGATGGCGGGTTTTCGGAGTCTGGCCTACCAGGTGCGCGATGCGCGCAACGACCGGGCCCTGCGGCGCCATTCGCTGCGCCGCTGCCTGGAACGGTTCGCGCCCTACGGGCACCGGGCGACGTGGTGGCACCTGTGCGACCGGCACGGGATCGCCCCCGAGGACCGGGGCGCCGATCCGCTGCGCCTGGTCGCGGCGCTGGAGGAACTGGAAGAAGCCCGGGCGGTCTGGCTGGAGTACGAGCGGCAGTTCGCGGCGCGCCGTAGACGGGAGAAGCACGACGGGGTGCGCCGGCCGGAGTGGGCCTGGGGCGGCAGCGGGGACGCCGTGGTGCGGTGCGTGGATCCGGGGGTGCGGCCGGACGGGACGCTCGGCGAGGTGCTGCGCCGACTGGTGAAGGCGCTGGAATCGGAGCCCGGGACGGCCTGCCCGGTGTGCGGGGAGCGGGAGTTGCGCTGGTCGGCGGCGCTGACGGCCCACGTGGCGTGGGCCGGGGCGTGGGCGTGGGACGGGCCGGTGTGCGGGGGCTGCGGGATCGTGGTGCCGAGACCGGCGCTCGCGGACGCGGTACTGGTACACCCGGCGGTGGTGCTCCCGGCCCCGGCGGGCGCGGCGTGAAGGGGGCGGCCGGAGACGGGCCGGGCGGACACCGGCCGGGCAGGGCC
>NZ_JBFRER010000060.1:0-41566 GCF_052114405.1 Streptomyces sp. M-16
CTGCCCTGCCGCCTCAAAGGCGACGGAGTGCACCAAGCCATGCTCGGCATCGCCCGCCTGCACAACCTCGCCCTCGCCGGATAAGCCAGCGGATCGCACCGCGACCGACCCTGCCCAGGGCGACTCAAAGATCATTTACGGGACAAGTCTTAGTGGAAGTAGCGCGGGCCCAGCCCGGTGGACCGGGTTATCCAGGACCCCGGTCCCGATCAACGGCGGGTCGGCCGCCACCCCCGGTCGCCGGGCCAACGCCACCGTCCGGCCGACCGGCGGACCCCTGTACCGACGACCTGAGTCACCGAGGGCGTCCGGGTCCGTTCCGCCATCGCCGTCCAGAACCGGCCGAGCTCACGGTCGGTCATACCTTGCCAGCCTGCCCTCGTGCGCCGGATGGTACGCCTCTTCAGCAGTGCCTGCTGCTGCCGGCAGAAAGGTTCGCGCAGCTCGGCGCCTGGCTGCGCCCCCTTCGCGGGGTACGGGCACAGCTCGAACTGGCAGCTACGCAGGCAACTCGTCCCGGGTTCGGCCGTACCCGGCATGCCCACCGTACGCTCGGGATGGAGCGCCGTGCGGTCCTTCGTCAGGCAAGGCGGCAGAATCGTGCGGTTGGTGCGCTCCAGCCGGCTGTCGACCATCAGCCCGTCGCGTTCGGTGAGGTTCAGAAGCAGCAGAATGTCGGCGAGGAGCTGCTGGGCGCGCGGATTCAAGGTGCTCCACCCCACCGATGGCGGAATCCAGAGGTTGTGCTTGCGATGGACGGTGGGATCGGCGGGCCTTGAGCCGATGTTGGCCATGGTCCCCTTCTCGTCGATCCAGATGAACCGCTCGGGACGCCGGGTCTCCAGGGCAAGCGCCGCGAGGTCCCCGGCCTCGGCAACGAAGGGGTGCAGCCGCTTTCCTCCCCGCACCGTCAGCTCATCCGCAGGCCGATCGCCGGGAGCCTGCTCACTGCCCGCCATGCCGAGCCAGCGTTCCACGGCCTGCAGCGGGTCGGCGCTGGCCCGGCGGCCGCCCTCGGCGCCCTCCAGCACGTCGTCGGTGCTGTCCGGCAGCTCCCAGAGGCACAGGGCGTGGATGAGAGTGACCTGGGAGTACCAGTAGCGTGCGTGCGTCAGCATGTGCTCCGCCCGTTCGATCAGGTACTCACGGGCCTCGTTGGAGGTTGCAGGATGCCGCCTTCGGCGGTTGGCCGCGCCCTTGAAGCCCTGGGCGAGGGCGATCTCCAGCGAGATGGGCAGGTCCGCGCGCCCCGTCGCGGGGTTCGGCGTGAGGTGTTGCAGCCAGAGGTCCATGCGCTCCCGGGCCTGGCTGCACCGCTCGTTACCCACCGAGCCCACGATCATGGGAACGAGCCAGGCCCTGGTGACGAACTCGCGCCAGATCTGCACTGCGGTCCGCGCTTCCCGCTCGACCCTATCCGATTTGCCGGTCGGGCCGATTCTCTTCTCGCGTGCCGTGCTCTCCTCGTACCTCTGGATCTCCATGGCGGTTTTGTACTGTTCCCATGGGTCGTATATTTTGGCGTCGGAAGCCTTCTTACGCTTCGGCCACGGGAAGAGCCTGCGCAGTGCGTCGAATGCATTGTCGCCGCCCGCGCCGATCTCCTGGGCGATAGCCAGCCTGACGGGATAGCTGGCCTCGACCCAACTGATCCTCATCATGTCGCTGTAGGCCGGCTTGGCCCATTTTTTGGGGTCTTCCGCGTTCAAGCGATCGAGTCGACGAGCCACCTCGCCGAAGGAGTGCACCAGCCGCAACTTTGCCTCGTCGAGCGTTCTCGGATCGCCATCGACGATCTCCGGCCACCGCCGCAGGATCGTTCTGGTGATCCGCACGTGGGCCGAATCATTGGCCTCGCCGGTATCGATCTCCAACGCTGCGGCGAACAGATCGAGGGCCTTGTAGTCCCGGCGCTCCCGAGCCACCTTGACCAGCAGCTCGACGGTGGCGCGCTGCGGAGTCTCCCGCTTACGGCGGGAGCGCAGGACCAGGGCGATGAGAAGCTCACGGCCGGGTTCGGCGAGTGCCGTTCCGAGGTCTCCCACGTGGTCCTGCTGAACGGCGTCGAGGAAGGAGGACCCCAGATAGGCCTGCAGAATGCTGTGCGGAAATCTCACCTTGAAGCTCTGGGCTTCCACCAGCCCGAGTTGCTCACCCCACGCCGCATACCGCGACAAGGCGGTGCGCCAGCAGGAGTCCTCCTCGTCCCTTGGCAGGTCTCCGATGCTCCGGCGCAGCGCGCCGAGGATCTCCGGATAGGGGATCCTTGGTTTCTTTTTCTGCTCACCGCTGTCGCCGTTCCAGCTGATCAGTTCTTCGAATTTTACCTCCAGCCGGTCCTTGAGCAGTCCGATACAGGCCAGCGCCGAAATCACCGAAACCGTCCTCTTCCGCTGCTCTGATGAGGTGTCGAACTGGGCCTGGAGATGGCCGTCGACTAGTGCCTTCATCCAGGATTCCAGGAGACTTAACCGAATGCCCGACCGGTCGCCTCCCCGGGTGTTGATCTGGTCCCACTCCTTGATGTTCTCGAAATGTTCCAGAAGCTGGTGCTGCCGTAGCTGACGGGCGATCTGGAGGTACAGCGGCGACTCGGCAACCCCGGCCGTCTCGACGATCCAGTCCAGCCTCCGGTTGTCCGCGCCGGGTTCCCGCTGCGCCAAGTAGCCAAGCGCGGCCTCCTCGCTGAGCGGTTCGAGATCGATGACGGCCGCCTGGGTGCCTTCGAGCGCCGCGTGCGGACGCGAGGCGATCACCAGCGGAAGCTTCTGTTTCTGGGCCCGGCCGATCGCGAGGCGGATCACACTGTCCCGGTTCGCCTGTTTCTCGTCGTCGCAGAACGCCTCCTCAAGCCCGTCCGCAATGACCACGGCCTTGTCCTCCATGCAGAGCTGCCGCCATACCCGTTCGGCCTGGGCCCTGGATATCACGCCGGGGTCCACCTCGTCACAGAAGCGCTTTTTGGCCAGCTCGCCGAAATTCAGGTCGTCACCGTCGAGGTCGATGCGCCGGAGGTGAATCGGGACGGGAACGGCGCCGTTCTCCGCCAGCACCTGGGTCAGCTGCACAAGCACGGCCGTCTTCCCGCTGCCGATACCACCCACGAGCACGTACGGCCGGCGGCGGCGCCGGTCCCGCAGGGCCTGCGCGATGACCGAGCACAGCTCCTGTCGGCCGACGACCTCGTCCACGATCGTTCCGGCCGTGGGCACCAGCTGCCGCGGGTTCCTCCGTGCGGTTTGCCCTATCGGCCGGATTGTCTTCCAGTGCCGAACGCCCAGAAAGACAGCCGTGCTTAGCGAGAGGACGAGGAAGGGCGTGGTGAAGCTGATGACTACACTGCAGGACTGGCCGATACTGTGGCAGGTGTTCTCGACGAATCCAGGCTTTCCGCCAATGATCACGTTGACGGCCAGGAACAGCCAGCCGAGGAATAGTATCGTTCCGATCCAGGAGAACACCTTGACATAGTTTCCGGGCGTCCATCTTCCGTGCCATTTCCGGGGAGTGGCCACCCGCTGCTGGGCCTCGCCGCGCACGCGTCGCATTCGCCACGTTCGGCGTACATGGGATCTCAGCCAGGAAAGGAAGCGCTTTCCACGAACGAAGCGCGGCTCGCCCGGAGGCCGAAACTTCCCCTCAGGATGCCGGATGACCTGATTCATCGGGGTCTTCCCTCACTGGCATCGGATGGAATGCCACTGCCCATACCAGCCAGACTACGCGTGCCGCAGCCAGGACGCGCAGTGGCTTGTGCGGCGTTGACACGGTCGTAACCCTGCCCATCGACGCTTTGCTGCGATCCGCAGATGGAGGCGACGGCCGCCGCGGGTGAGACGGGCAGCGACGTGCAGGATCCGGTAGCGGAGTTTCTTGGGTTCGGCCGTGGCCAGCTCGCCGTCCAGCAGCAGGACGCGGGTCCAGGCCAGAAGGTCGATGGCTGCGAGGCTGAGCTCGAGCCAGGCGGCGTTGACGGAGAACAGGCGGGATGGGAAGCGTCCGAAGCAAGTGGTCTTGGCGCACCGGATTTGGTCTTCGACGGTGGCGTGTCCGCGGTGGCGGACCTCCAGGAACTGGGCCGAGCCGCCGCCGGAGTACGGGGTGTCGGTGAGGAAGACCTGGTGCCGCAGGCCCTCGTCACTGTCGAACAAGGAGAGCTGGGCGCCGGGGTGCGGGCGTTCGCGGCGCACGATGATGCGGGTGCCGGCCGGGTAGCCGTTCAGGTCGACCATGCCGGTCAGCTCGGCGACCTCGGCGGACTCACGCAGGGTCCCGTCGGCGTCCAGGGCGGGGTGCCAGACGTGTTCGGGCAGGGCGCGGATCGCGCGGCGGACCGGTGCGGTGACCGCGTATCCGACCGAGAAACGCAGGTGAAGGCCGTTGTCACGCAGGGCGCGGAGAGGCGTGAGGAACGCTTTCGCGCTGCCCGCGTTGTCGGTGCGGACCAGGATGTCGGTGGCGTGCCGGTGGGCGTCGGGGATCTGCGCGAGGGCCTGGTCGAGCCCGGTGATGTGATCGGCGGCGGTGTTGGCTCCGGCGTTGCCAGGCCGCAGCAGCCCGGACATCGCCTCGCCGGTGTTGGCCAGGAAACACAGCAGCGGGGTGGAACCCGAAGCCGCCTCTATAGGTGGGTGCGGCCTGGTCTTTCTCGGAGTGGCAGGTGACCAGCGTGGCGTCGAGGTCCAGGACCAGGCCGGGCAGTTCGCGTCCGCCGGCCTTCACTGCGGGTATCGCGGTGCGGGTCTCGGCGGCCTGCAGCCAAGCACCTCCTGGGCTGCGGCGCGGGCCGATCGCGGGCGGTCCAGTGTGCGTTCGTCGACGGCGGCCAGCAGCCGCCAAGCCGTCGGCGTGGAGGCCACGGGCCGAACACCTCGCGCTGGTCCCGCAGAACGGCCAGATCCCGATCGCCTCACCGCCGTCGGCTGTCGGCGAGCATCACTGCGAGATCGGTGGCGATCCGGCCTGGCTCATGGCCGGTGCCGCGCGGCCGGAGCACGGTGGAATACGCCGCCGTCAGCCCGGTCGCTTCGGCGAGGTCCTCCAGTAAACGTGCTCCGGCGTGCCCGACCACCCCCGACCCGTCATTGAGCCTTTTCCAACCTCAGGTTGTGGCGTGGTGAAGGACGAGGACGGCCTTCACGATGTCGGTGATGCGGTTGGTGCTGCTGCGGAGCTTCCGCAGCAGGCGCCAGCCCTTGAGGGTGGCCATGGCCTGCTCGCCGACGCAGCGGATCTTGGCGTGGGTGGTGTTGTGCCGCCGCTTCCAGCCTTTGAGACGGCGGCCCCGGAAGGGAACGCGGACACCGCGGCCGGCGCCTTGGTATGCCTTGTCCGCCCAGCATTTCAACCCCGTGGCGGCGAGTGCGTCGATGATGCCGTGGGACCGGGCGGCTGTCAGGTCGTGGGTGGCGCCGGGCAGGGCTGGTGATGCCCACAACAGGCGGCCGAGCGGGTCGGTGAGGACCTGGACGTTCATGCCGTGGCGCTTGTGCTTGCTGGAGTAGTAGGGGGTGTCGGCGGCGATCCGGTCGATCGACAGCAGCGTGCCGTCCAGGATGACGAACGCCTTGCGCGCGGCCGTCCTCATCACCTCGGCCAGCGTCGGTGCGAGAGCGGCCAGCACATCGATGGCCTCGCGTATGTAGCGGTACACGGTCGCAATCCCGATGCCGAACCCGGCGGCGAGCCGGGCATAGGTGTCGCCGCACCGCAGATGGGCCAGGGCAAGCAGGGCCTGACGGCCGACAGACAGGCGCCACCATCGCGTAGACGGATCTACCGCGGCTCACCTCCGCTCGCGCGGAGAGGACGAATCGGGTGGTGTTCTCGCGGAGCTCGATCCCGGCTCACCTCTGCTCGCGCGGAGAGGACGTACGAGCCCTCGGCCCCGGCGACGGCCAGCGGGGCTCACCTCCGCTGGCGCGGAGAGGACTGGCAGAAACCCCGGGCCAGCGGGGCTCACCTCCGCTGGCGCGGAGAGGACTGGCAGAAACCCCACAGGCGGAACCCGAGACGCGGCTCACCTCCGCTCGCGAGGAGAGGACGTTCACAACTCTTTCGGCCTTGAGATGTACCTCGGCTCACCTCCGCTCGCGCGGAGAGGACTGGGCCAGGACGACCACCGTGATCGGGAACTCCGGCTCACCTCCGCTCGCGCGGAGAGGACGGCTCCGCACCCCGCCCATCTACGAGGGGGAAGTCGTCCAGGTCGGCAGCGGCTGGAACGGTGTCGACGCGGACAACGCCTACCTCTGGGTGCGCCTTGCGGACCGCTCTGAGCGCCGCCTCGCCATAAGAGGCTGCGCCCTGGTCCCACCAGCTGAGCGGTCCGCCCCGTGAGCCCCCGCCCGAGCCGGGCGCACTGATCCACCGCAGCAGCCACCGGTTGTTCAGGATGCGGCGGCTCTGCCGGGCCGGTGCCCCACCCCCCTTCGGGAGCACCGGCCTGGCCCACCCAAACTTCCGCCCCGCGACCCGCTCGCGGCGGCGGTCACCACGTCCGCCCTTCCGGGCGGAACCGCGCCGGGCCTTGCCCGACGCACACCCGAGGCAGGCAACCGGCCCGCCTCACGGCAGCAGGAGGAACCCATGCCCCACAGCCCCACACCCGACCCGAAGCCGGGGAGCGGCCTGCTCCTCGCGTCCCGGCGGATCAACGCCGCCCGCACCCGCGCCGAGCACGAGGGCGACGGAGGCGGCACCGGCCGCTCGGACGGCAACGACTAACGGCAGGAGCTGACCTTCTGATGTTCGACGCCCCTTCGTGGGCGGAGCGGCTGGGCGGGGACCTCTTCCTCGCCCAGTCGCTAACGAGCGTTCGTGATACGTGCCTGCCACCACGCGTTTCCGCAGGCCGGTGTTGTAACGCGTCCCGTGTACGCGCCAGTATCACGCACTCGGGTGTTGCTGTGACGGCGTGCGTCACCACAGGTCAGACCCGAGGCCCGCCTGGACGAGTGGCTTGATCGACGCACGGGCGGCAGCTATCGAGGAAGGGCCACCCCCGCCGGCCGGGAGCCCTGCCAAGGCGTGGCGCTGACTCTGCTCCGTACAGAGGCGTGAAGTACCCTGCCGCACGCCCCCTCGGAGCGTCACTGGTACCAAAAGAACTCCGTGCACTGGCACCAGCGGAGAGCTTACAAACAGACGGGCTCGCCCCAGGTGATCGCTGCCGTGTCGCCGATGGGGCCAGGGAGCACTGGATGGGGGAGCGGGTCGCGCGCGCGTCGGCAGGAGCAGGCGGGCGACGCCCGACGGTCCTTGTTGGCCCCTGACTGTGATAGCTGACCCGCAGGCACGGGGGAGCGCGAACCGCCTGCGGTGGTCTTGGAGCCCGTTACTAGGCTTCAGCACCATGACCAGCGATATCGGTTTCACCTGTACATGCTGCGGGGCCCACCACCCTGAGCTGCCGATGAACTACACGGCCGAGGCCCCGGCGGTGTGGGATCCGGCCTTCGCCGACGCCGATGACTGCCTGCTCTCCTCGGACCAGTGCGTGGTCCGAGGGCAGCACTACTTCGTCAAGGGCATGATCGAGATACCGGTCATCGGCAGCGACGAGGTGTTCTCCTGGGGCGTTTGGGTCTCGCTGCGCCGCGAGAGCTTCTCCCGGGCTGCGGATCTGTGGGACACCCCCGGCCGCGAGGCAGAGAAACCGTACTTCGGCTGGCTCACCACCGACCTGCCGGTCTACCCGACCACGACCCTCAACCTGAAGACGCACGTGCACACCCGCCCGGTCGGCGAGCGCCCCTTCGTCGAGCTCGAGCCCACCGACCATCCCCTCGCCGTCGAACAGCGCACGGGGATCACTCTGGCGCGCGTGCGGGAGATTGCGGCGTCTGTGCTCCACTCCGTGACAGCGAGCAGCAGTGACGGCTGACGGCTCCGTATCGCCCATCCCGGTCGGGCCCGCTGGCCTGAGCCGCCGAGCCCAGAGGTACGTCGAGGTGGACGGTATCCGTCTCGGTCGACAGGACCTCCGGCGACACCGCGACGCGTGGATCGGGCACGGGATCCCCGCTGCGGAGATCGAACGGGCCGCAGCCTTCCAGGACCGTTGGGGCGGCCTCGCCCTCCCGCCGGCCCCGTTCTACGAGGGCAGCCCGCGCATCCTGGACGCCGACTGCCCCGAAGGATCGGCCGCAGAGGGCTGGTCATTCCCGGCAGGGGACTGCCGGGTGTCCATGGCCTACGGATTCATGATCGGCCCCGACGGGGCATTCGGAATCGACGCCTGCCACTGGACGCCCCTGCACGCGAGCACGGCCGGATGGGTGGAGTCCTTGGCGCTCGCCGCACATGCCCGTCGCCGCGCCAAGACCGTCACACGGCTCACGGGCAAGGCCGCCTCAGCATCGGACCTCGGCGGCTACGAGCCGGTGCCCGAAGTACAGGGCGTGACCGATACCTGGTGGCGGGGCAAGGACTCGCTCGTCGCCCTGTACCGGGGCGAGGCCATGGGCCTTGACGCTCCGCAATGCCTTGAAGCTCACATCTACGGGGGTCTCGACGAGTGGGGTCTCCACGGCGGCTGGCCCGCGGGCGTGGGCCTGAGCACCTACCTGGCCTGGAGGGCCAACTATCGGGCTCAGTCACACCGGATGTGACTGATTCCCAATCGTTCTTGTCAAGGTCACGGAGACCTGCGCGGACGTTGAGAGGGTCTGAGCAGCCGAGTGAACAGGCTGCCTCGAACGCCGTTGTTCAGAGGCCTGTTGGACAATCCGTCCCGTGGGCCTGCACCGCAGCTGGGAGACCCGCAGCGGGCGCGGTGCGAGGGGGACAGTTTGGAAGGGCGCACGGTCCTGCAACCATTTTTCAGGCATTAGAAATTGGCAGCCAGTTAGTACGCAATGGAGGCCCGGGACGCCGGAAAGCCGGTAGCGGCTGGCACGGATTATGAGGGGCCTTGGGTGGCAGTCGGCGCGGGCGGGAATACGGATGGCGGCGTCGTGAACGCCAGGTGGGTGAGCCACGGAGGAAGCGCTTCTACGTGTCCTTCAGCGACACCGAGCTGGCCGTCGTGCGCACTGCCGCGGAACGCGAGGGGATGGCGTCGGCGGCGTGGGCGGGGCGCCAGGTGATGGCGGTCGCGCAGCACGTGCTGGTGCCGGTCTCCCGGGATGCCGGGGACGTGCTGAGGGAGCTGGTGGCGGCCCGGGTGCACCTGCGGGAGACCGCCGCCGCGCTCCGCTCGCTGACCGCCGGCCCGTCGGTGGCCGGCTTTCCGGAGTCGGCCGCGGCCGTGGTGGGGGAGGCGCTGAAAGCGGTGGCCCGGGTCGACGCGGCGACGGTCCAGGTGATGCGGGAGAGGCGCCCTCGGTCGTGATGCCGAAGAAGGCGGAGACGGGCTCGACGACGATCGATCTCCTGGACTACCTCTTCGGTCCGGGCGAGCGCGACGAGCACGTCGACCCGCACCTCGTCGCCGGTTGGGACCCGGACCTGCCGTGCCCTGCCCGCACCCCGGCCCGCATGACGCTCGCCGATCTGGCGCTCCTCCTGGACGCCCCCGTCGAAGCGCTGCGCGGACTGAAGCCGATCGAGCACGTGTGGCACATCTCGGTCCGCAATCACGCCGACGACCGGCTGCTGTCGGACGCGGAATGGAGCGAGGTTGCCGCCGCCATGGTGCACGCCGCGGGCATCGCCGCCCGCGGCGACGAGCAGGCCTGCCGGTGGATTGCGGTACGCCACGCTCCCGACCACATCCACATCCTCGCGAGCCTCGCCCGCCAGGACGGCCGGCACCCCCACATACGCGGCGACATCCCCGCGATGCACACGGCCGCCCGCGTCTTCGAAGCCCGCTGGGGCCTCACCCCGATGTCGCCCCTGGACCGCACCGCGCGCCGCCGCCCCGTCACCGGCGAGGCCGAGAAAGCCGCCCGCCGCGGCCTCGCGGAGACCGCGAGGGAGTCCCTGCAGCGCACCGTCCGCCAGGCCGCCGCCCTCGCCCGCGGTGACACCGACTTCCTCGACCGGCTCCGCGACGCCGGGCTGCGCGTGCGCGAACGACGAGACGACGACGGCGCCCTCGGGGGGTACTCGGTCGCGCTGCCCGGGGGTCGGGCCGACGGCGGCACCCCCAGGCAGTAGTGCTCAGCGGCCCAGCCTGTGTCGGACGTAATCCGGGTGGGCCGCATCGACCTCGATGCGGTTCTCGTCCAGGCCGTTGACGATCCGCAGACAGCCGCTGGCGAAGACGAACTCCACCGCCACCGTTCCAGCCGCCAGGTCACGTTCCGCCGGCCGCCACTCAAGGAGCGTGACCTCTCGCAGTTCCTGGCCGACGAACGGTTCGAGGCGCTCATCTCTGTGAGACCACTGCGGCGTGAGCTCGAACCACTCCCACCCGGTGATGGTCGCCGCGGTGTCGATCGTGTTCCAGCCGATCGAGAGTTCGTCGAGCTTCCAGTGGCAAACCTCCACCTGGATACCGTCGAAGGCCAGCACCACCGGGCAGTCGGCGAACCAGTCCCCGTCCTCGACGAACCGCACCAGTGCGAATCCCGTCAGCCGCCTACCAATCAGCGCCGCCAGGCTCGATCCGTGCGCCTGCCGAATCGCGTCAACCCCCGCCAGGAACGACGGCTCGAAACCAGAGATACCCATGTCCACAGCACCTGAGTCTCCCGGCCTTCGGGCCAGCCAGCCAACACATATCGACCAGGGGGATCTTCGGCGCCGCTTGACAGCTCGGATTCCACAGAACGCACTGGAACACCGTCTACGCCTGCTGTCGGCGTATAGATGATCGTGCACCACCTACCGGCTCCTGCACCACTGCGAGGTCGTCTCGATCAACGGCAACAGCTACCGACTCAAGAACCGGCTCCAGGCCATCGAGCGGGACACCGATGTGGCCTGAGCAACCGGGAGGCCAATCGCAGTAGGTGAACGAACGTGCCGACCGCATCACAAATAGGACCCAGCCTGTCCTAGTTCCCTAATACCGTCCCGCCCATGAGCCATGAAGACACGTCAGCATCCAGGTTCCGCTACTCGGCCGTCACCTTTGACTGCCCTGACCCCGCCGAGCTGGCCCACTTCTACGGAAGGATCCTCGGCCTGCCTGTGGTCCTCGCCACCGAGGATTTCATCCTGCTCGGCCAAGAGGGAGCTGCAGGACTGGGATTCAACCGGCTCGCCGACTACCGCCGCCCCACTTGGCCGGACCCCTACCAGGAGAAGCAGGCCCATATAGAACTAGGTGTCGACGACTTGGACGCTGCTGAGGCTCGCCTGCTCGCTCTGGGCGCCGTCAAGCCCGAATTCCAGCCGGATCCCGACCGGTGGCGGGTCCTGCTGGATCCCGCAGGCCACCCGTTCTGCGTCTCCACCTTGGTCTGAGCGCCTACCCGGGTTGTGTCAGCACCGCATCCCACAGGGTGCCTCCGTCTGCCCACGTCCACAGCCACTGGCGCAGCGAGGGCGCCGGGTACCGCAGGCCGTCGTGAGGGTCCTGACCCCGGTCCGGTATCCAGCCGCCGGTATCCCAGAGCAGCACTGGGTGATCAGCCGCTATCAGCGAGACGTACCACTCCATGGTGCAGCCGCCGCCCGTCAGGAAGAACCACGACGCCGACGCCCCCCACCCCGGCTGATCGGTGTGCATGCGCGTCGCGCAAGGCCAGTCCGGTAGATGCCAGGGCGGAACGCGGCGCGGCGTTAGCGATGCAAGGCCACCCTCCGGTCCGAACCCCCCGTCACCGATCTCGGTGTAGATGCGCCGGAGCAACTGGGGCAGGCGATACCCGAGCTTCCGTTCCGCGCGTTCGACTTCGGCCATCGCAAGCGGGGGGAAGGGCTGGTCCGGGAGGCAGCCCGGGGAAGGCGCCACGCCTTCCGCACCCCACGCGAGAGCGTGCAGCCTCTCCAGAAACGAGTCGCACAACCGCGTCGAGCTCCAAGCCCGCGAAGAGGGCTCACCTTCGCTCGCGCGGAGAAGACGATGCCGCACGTCTGTGCAACCAAGAAGCCTACGGCTTACCTCCGCTCGCGCGGAGAGGACCTCGACCTGTATGCGGCGGTCACGATGACCATCGGCTTACCTCCGCTCGCGCGGAGAGGACGAGACAGGCGTTCCTTGATCTCGGAGAGGGAGCGGCTCACCTCCGCTCGCGCGGAGAGGACCTCGAGCCGTATGCGGCGGTCACAATGACCATCGGCTTACCTCCGCTTGCGCGGAGAGGACATCCTCGGACGTGAACCGGCACTCCTCCTCGGCGGCTCACCTCCGCTCGCGCGGAGAGGACTTCCACCCGAGGCTGCCGTAGGTGGTGACCTCCGGCTTACCTCCGCTCGCGCGGAGAGGACTACTTGGCCTGAGCGAACACCATCTTCTGATGCGGCTTACCTCCGCTCGCGCGGAGAGGACGCGGCCCGCGCGCGAGGTGCTCCGCAGACGTATGCCCTGCCTCGCCCTCAGTCCAGCACTCCGAGGGCGCCGGTCCGTGTCCACACCGGAGGCTGCTGGGACACCCGCACCCGCTGCAAACCACAGCGACTCAGTGCACCGAAGGTGCGCTGAGTCGCTGACCTGCACTTATGTGCAGTTCCTCGTAGACGTGTAGGTCAGAGCCTTGCGATTGTCATGCAGGCTGCTCGATTTGTGAGGACGGGGGGTCAGGAAGGCTCGACCGCCGAGACCGGGGTGGCGGTCACCTTGTTGTCGCACTCGGCCCACCACCCGTCCTTCAGGGCGACCTTGTGCTCCCCGGAGTGCGGCAGCCCGATGACCATCGTCGGATACGCCGCCGGGGTATTGCCCGACACGCAGTAGCCGTCGCCCTCCCCCTGGACCTGGACGAAGGTCAGCTTCACCCATGCCTTGCCCTGCGGCCGGACCGTTACGGTGGCCGCCCTGCCGGCGGGGGTGACCTTAAGCGGGGTGTTGCCGGCGCCCGCGACCGTCGGATAGCCCTTCAGGACGCACGTCTTCTGGGAGACGTTGGTGAACTGCACGACCGCCGCCCCGGTCCCGGTCCCGACGGGCGGGTGGGCGGCCTGCCAGGCGCTGACCTGGAGGGCGGAGGCCGGGCAGGCGGGCGGCGGGGTGGAGGTGGTGGTGCTCGCCGCCATGGCGGTGCTGGGCAGGATGCCGGTCACCGCCGCCGCGACGGCCATGACCGCCGTCGTCGCCAGAGCCGCCCTGCGAATGCCGTTGCTGTGACGCATGCTGTCGTCCCCCTGAGTCGTCTCGTCCGCGGGTTTCGGTCGTCGGTTGTTGCCCCGCGGTACGCGTGGTACGTGAGTGAAGATATGGGCGGGGCAGCGGCAGAGTTGCGTGTCGCGACTACCTGTGACGGAACGGTCAAACTCCGATGGCAAACGGTCAAGATTCAGTGGCACGGGACAGTGCTGTGTGGCGTGCGGCTGCTCGATGAGGGGCCGCCCACCTGTGGTGGGCGGCCCCTTTTTGCATGCCCGGACCTGCTCTGCGATCCAGCTCGTACGTAGCCCGAGGGCCAGGCCGATGTTGTGCGTTTGGGGTGCGTTTCATGGTGGAGGCTGGATCGCCGCAGCTGAGCGCATTGTGCGGGTCTACTGGCCCTCGTCTAGAGGATCGTCCGGGCCTTGGCGAGGAGGCGTTCGGCGGTTCGGGTGCTGACTCCGTAGCGGGTGGCGAGGGACTCCGCGGTGACGGCGGGCCCCTTCCCCTTCTCGGCGGCGGCCAGGGCGGCGGCGATCTCGGGCACCCGGTTGTCGGGCGCGGTGCGGCGGGGTGCGCGGTCTTTGGCGCCGGGGGTGCGGCCCTTGTACTGGGTGGGCCGGTTGGTGCGGGCTTCGGCGGCGGTGCGGGTCCACCAGCGGCGGCCGTGGCGTTCGATGCTGGGGTCGAGGAGTCCGGTGGCGGCGTCGGCGCGGACGGTGGAGGCGGTCAGGCCGGTGACGGCGGCGACTTCGGCGTCGGTGAGGAGGTCGGCGGGGTGCGGGCCTTGGGGGAGCGGCGGGACCGATGCGCCGGTGAGGTGGGCGTGGACCTGGGCGGCGTCGTAGAGGAGGGGGCGGGCGGATCCGGGCAGGGGCTGTACGGCGGCGGTGAAAGCGGCGTGGTGGTTGCGGTTCCAGGTGGAGCGGGAGACGCGTCTACGGCGGTTGTTCGGGACGTGGCGCCAACGGGCGGCGGTCGGGTCCCCGTCTCATCTGCGCAGGCATTGGACGCCCTGTCGAGATGCCTGACCGATGCCGAGCCCGYCGATGTGCCAGCCGGAACCCAAACGGCCAGGGTTCCTGTAGGCAGACGCCCAAGAGCTTGATCGCCTCGGGCCCTGACAGGCCCTTCGTCTGGTTCGCCGATGTTGGCCCGGGACACCCGCCATACTTACGTGATGAGCAGTCAGAATGCGTCAGACGTGCCTGGTGGGACAGTACGAATACGCCGAGACCGCGTGAGAGACGCTCCTGCTTTCAGGGTGTGGATCGACGACGTTCAGGTGGGCCTGCTGCGCAACGGCCGAGAAACCATCGTCCCGGTGCCATCGGGCCCCCATCGCGTGCAACTGCGCTGGGCGTCGTGGGCCATCCTCGGGATTGACAGCGAGGCGTTGCAAATCCTGGTGCAACCGGGTGAGGTCATCCGCTTCGACTGCGAGCTCCCTACGGGTGGGCTCCGGCAGGAAATCCGGCTGCGCCGCCTCGGAGACCCCACAACGCCCGCGCACTCTGGTTCCGAGGCTGCGGACGCCCGGGTCCTGGAAGTAACGCAGATGATGCGCACCGAGGAATGGCTCGGTGAGGACGTGCGGCTGATCGACAACCGTGCCAGCCCTGCCCCCGTTACGCGCAGCCTGAAGGCCAGCCGCGAGTGGACCCGAACCCTGACCCTGGGCGAGAGCCGCAGTCAGACCTTGGGCGGCCACGTGGGCGCGAACCTTCTCTGGCTCTCGGCAAAGGGAAGCATAGAAGCCGAATTGCAGCGCACGCTCTCTCTCGCAATCGGCAGTACACACCTGTTCGAAGAGGAAATCAGCGTCACGGTCCCAGAACGTACTGCGGTGCGGATCGTGCTGGGCTGGAAGCGCATCTGGCAGTGCGGCGAAGCCCGTGTGTTGCTTCCAGACAGAACGTTGCACACGGTGCCGTATCAGGTTGTGGTGAGCGTGACCTTCGATCAGAAGATCCAGGACGTCACCAGTCTCCCGGATGGGTAGACCGTCCTCTTGTCACCGTCAGCGTGCCTCACTGCGTGGTAGTCGACACCGCGGCCAGCAGCACACAGACGAGTGCGCGGCAAGAACCGAAGTGCTGCCAGAACTCGGTTCTGGCACAGATCTTGGGGAGCCGTTGCGGAGAGTCACCTCGATGTTCGATTGCGAGGGACCAGCTGATGTGAGACGGCGTGCGCCGTGTCGTCCGAGGGTCGATATTGACGCTCCCTCAGGGGGCCTTGACCCCGAATCCTGAACGCACGAGACACTGGGTCCTGAGGATCTCAGAACGGACATCTCCTGGTCATGAAGCACTACCCGCCGGAGTTCAAGGCGGATGCGGTCGCGCTGTACGAGTCGCGGCCGGGAGCGACGATCAGGTCAGTCGCCGCCGATCTGGGGGTCAATCCGGAGACGTTGCGGAACTGGGTTCGAGCGGCCGGGGCAAGTCGGCCGCGGGGCAGCCGTGCCGAGGGGACGGCGGAGGCGGCCGCGCCGCTGGAGGTGGAGAACGCTGCACTGCGGAAGAAGGTCCGGGAGCTGGAGGAGGAACGCGAGATCCTTCGGAAAGCGGCGAAGTATTTCGCCGGGGAGACGCGCTGGTGAACCGCTTCCAGTTCGTCGCCGACCACCAGCGCCGTCACGGCGTGAAGCGGCTGTGCGACATCCTGGGCATTGCCCGCTCCAGCTTCTACTACTGGCGCCGGACGGCTGCGGACCGGGCAGGCCGGCAAGCGGCCGACGCCCGCCTCGCCGTCCGGATTCGGGCAGTGCACCGGGAATCGGACGGCACCTACGGTGCACCGCGGATCACTGCCGAGCTCCGTGAGGAGAGCAGTGAGGCGGTCAACCACAAGCGTGTGGCCAGGGTCATGCGGGCGTCCGGAATCCAAGGGGTCCGCCTGCGCCGCCGGCACCGCACCACCCTCCCCGACCCGGCCGCGGCCAAGGCGCCGGACCTGATCGGCCGCGACTTCACCGCCGAAAGCCCGAACGCGAAGTACGTCGGCGACATCACCTACCTGCCCATCGACGGCGGGAAGTTCTGCTATCTCGCGACCGTGATCGACCTCGCCTCACGTCGTCTGGCTGGCTGGGCCATCGCCGACCACATGCGCGCGGACCTCGTCACCGGCGCCCTGGCGGCAGCGATCCGAACCCGCGGCAGCCTCGCCGGCTCGATCATGCACACCGACCACGGAGCCCAGGGCGGATTCAACTGATCGTCGCAACACCTCGTGATCAGCGAGGTGTGGGATGGTGCGTCGTCAGCAGGCAGCCGATCGGGCGATTCGACCGAAGTTGAGGTCTCCGGGGCATCCGAAMTTTCAGCGTCATATCGAAGCGGCGTTCTGGGACGAAATCGCCAGGGGCCTGCTCCCGGAGGAAGCGGCCGGGGTTGTCGGCGTGGCGCCGGCGGTGGCSACTCGCTGGTTTCGGCAGTGTGGCGGCATGCGACCGTTCGATCCGAAGCCGCATTCGGGCAGGTATCTGTCGTTCTCTGAGCGGGAGGAGATCGCGCTCCTCAACGCCCGAGGCAAGGGCATCCGTGAAATCGCCCGGCAAGTCCGCCGTGATCCGGCGACGATTTCCCGTGAGTTGCGGCGCAACACRGCCACCAGAAGCGGGAAGCTCGACTACCGGGCATCGGTCGCGCAATGGAAATCGGACATGCCCGCACGCCGCCCGAAGACATCGAAGCTGGCCGCCGATCCGCGGCTCCATGCGTACGTCCAGGAGCGCCCTACGCCGTCCAAGACCCGTTGCGACCTGGTGTCAACGGGTGGAGCGTCGAACACATAGTCCATCTGCCGAGCCTTTCACGGCTCCGCCAATCCGCGTCAGGCCCCCTCTCGCTATAAGGCCCCACACCCGACTTACGGCCATCGCCCCACCGAGTGGAGCCAGATCAACTTCTTACACCGTGGAGCCACTTTCCGTCGGTGCACTGGAGCCCATAGAAGTGCTTACAAACACCTGACCCCACCCGCCCCGCCGCGAAGCAGGGGCCACCACCGCGACTCAACTCATCCCGGTGACACCAGCTACACCGCATCAGACTGTCCCCGCGAGCCGTTCCTCGCTGGCCTGAGCAGACCAGAAACAAAACACGGCCCGGAAGGACACCGGGCTGCGGCTTGCTGGACAACCACCTGCGTGTCGCAATGCGGAGAGCGAGGCGGGGCTTGCGCTGCTCGACACGGAACGTCGGGCCGACCGCTGCGCCGGAGAGTTTGACCCTCTGACGGGATGAGTTCAGGGCGCGATCACCTCGCCTTCTTCTGTGATGTGAAATATCACATCACACAAGGCGGGCTGATGGCCCGTCACGCATCGACGAAAACACAAAGGAGAGCACGTCCCCATGAACCGCTTAGCCCTTCTCGCGGTCGGCGTTGCCGGCCTGACCGTTCTGGCCGCCGGCCCGGCCGCCGCGACCCCCGAGGCCGCCGCCGACCAGACCGTGACCACCTGCGGGAACTCGGGGCTCCAGGCAGGCCTGCTCACCCGGCTGTGCGCGGAGGTCACCGGTAACGCGGTGCAGTTCTATGGCAGGGTCAGCCTCGCCGGGCCGCCCTCTCCCGGCAGCCCGACGCCGGCCGCAAAGGAGCTGTCCACCACGCTGTCCGCCGAGGTCGTGGGCGCCGCCGCCCCGCCCCTCGCGCAGTACAAGCCTGTCGTCTTCACCGCCACGACGCTCGAGGTGCGCGGCCCGGCGAGCACCGTCCCCTGTGGCACCACGGTCCGCGRCACGTTCGGCGTGGCCTCCTTCCCCTGGACACCCCAGCCGGTCGTGCACGAGGTCACCGTCACCTGCTGACGCCCCGCCACCCGGCGACTCGCCCAAGCGGGTCGCCGACGCGGCTTCCACCCGCGCTGCCGCCACGCAACCGGGGCCCGCTCCACACGGCAACCTGCCCCGCCCGGCTCTCGTCTGGGCTGCCACCTCTCACCTGATGACAGCCCTCACCGCGAACGGCCCGCCGACGGGGGCGCGCCCCGCACCCACGACACAAATCACGAAGGCCGGCCTGGCGCCACTGCGGGCGAGCCGGGCAGGTGAGCACAATGCCAGTCTGTAAACCCAGCCCGCACCTCTCCATGCGCACAGGTGGTTTCGCACTTGGCCCACGTGCACCGAGGGCATGTACAAGGCGCCCGGCCACAGCGGTGATTCCTCTCCCCCACGGCACCGCTGTGGCCGCCGCTGGCTTTGCTCGCGAGTTACGGCTCTGGTCCACTTCTTGTGGAGGCTCACGGACAGTGATGTCAGTGGTGTGTGGTGGGATGGCCGGACTCTGCTGTCGATCCGCTGGGAGGCCCTTGTGACGTCCACGTACCCGTCCTTGACTCGTGTCTTGGCCGAGGCTTTGGTCGATGTCCTGTGGTTCATCGACGGCAGCGAGGACGAGCAGATGGATCCGGACGATGCGGTCAAGGTTCTGGAGGGTGTTGGCCACGTGGTCAGCACGCTGCCGAATGATCAGCGGCAAGAGCTGATCGAGTTGGTCGGGGAGATGGCAGCCGACGAGACCAACCCGTCCCGCCGCGAGTTCCTGGAAGAGTTCCCGGAAGGCTTCGGGCTCATCGGCGATGCGTCCTGAGCAGCCTTTCAGCGGTAGAGCAGGACGCGCTTGCGGAGGAGTTCGAAGCCGGCGCGGCCGAACATCTGGCGCTTCAGCATCTTGATCCGGTTGACGTGGCCCTCAACGACTCCGAAGTTCCACGGCTGCGAAAGTCCCGCGGCGACTGCATCGAGGTCACGTTCCAAGTGCCGGGCGAATCGCCGGAGGCTGGGCAGGTCGGCGGTGGTCGCCGCTTCGATCCATGCCGGCAGCTGGTGGCCCTGCAACTGGGTGAGCATGTGGGCGAAGGAGCGGACGTGTCCGGCGAGTGCGTCCAGTTCGGGGCAGTTCGCCAGTACGTCCTTGAGCTGGATCCGGTCTCTCTCGGTCAGTGCTTCGGGGCGGGTGAGGATCCAGCGGGTGACGGCTCGGGAGGATGGCGGCCGGGGACCGACCGGCTGGGGCTTGCCGCGTAGGTTCCGGCTGACGTAGGCGCGAACGTTGCCGTAGCTGTCCGGGTAGCCCTGTTCCTTGATCTCCTCCCACAGTTTCCAGGCGTTGGTGCAGCCCCTCCTGCCATCGCTGGTCGAGGTAGGGCCTGTAGGCGTCGAACCTTGCGGGCCTGGTGTGCCCCAGCCGGCCCGTCCAATGTGGCCGCGGCCCGAACCGTGACCGACGCCCTCGTCGAGGGCGCTGCCCGCAGGCTGGCCTTCACCACCAACAGGGCCGGTGAGCGCGTGCTGGCTCCCGAGGGGCTTTATCGGACGTCGAGTACGCCACCGCCTCCTGGGTCGAGTGGTACAACAACCGCCGACTGCACTCAAGCCTGGGCATGATCAGCCCCACCGAGTTCGAGGCAGCCCACTACGCTGGCACAGAACCAGGAGCCGACTGATCACCGGCCAACAAACCACCGGCAGGAAAGTCGGAACGGTTCAACCAGCAGGTCGGCTGCGGCTTCGGAGACCGGCTCGTCGTTGAGGAGCGAGAGCTGCTGCTGCGGAACGGACTGCCTCACCTCGCGTCCCCGGCCCGTATGCACGCAGTGCCCTCGCGCGGGCGCCCCTTCGACAGCTGTGACGTCTGGTCGGTCAACGCGACGCCTCCGCCTGCCGGGGGCCGGAGCGGGGGAAAGGGGCTCGATCCTGACCCGAGACGCTGCCCGGGCCGGGCGGGCCGCGCCGTCAGGGGGTGGGGAGGCGGAGGACGAGTCGGCCGGGTGAGCGGAAGCCGCGGCCGACCGGGCCGTCGGCCTGGAGGGTCCACCCCGCCGGCCAGGCGGAACCTGTCGCGTCGAGGAGTTCCGACAGCAGTTCCTGCGCTTCCACGGCGGCGAGGTGCCGCCCGAGGCACGTGTGGGGGCCCGTCCCCATGGCCAGGCTCGGCAGCGACTCGCGCCGGACGTCGAACAGGTGCGCGCGGTTCCACCGGGTGTCGTCCCGGTTGGCCGACGCGAGGTTGACGCAGACCAGTTCGCCGCGCCCGATCCTCTGCCCGGCCAGCTCCGTCTCGGTGGTGCAGCGGCGGAACACCCAGGTCAGCGGGGGCTCCCAACGCCAGCACTCCTGGAAGACGGCGGGGGCCAGGGACGGGTCGGTGCGCAGCAGGGCCGGCACGGAGGGGTCGGTGAGGGCCGCGTACATCAGCGTGGCGAGGGAACGGAACGGCGGCTCGGTGCCGGTGGACAGCAGCAGCCGCAGGGCGGGCAGGAGGTGCGGCCCGGCTCCGATGGCCGGGTCCTTCGCGCGCAGGAGGAGGTCGATGAGGCTGCCCGGTGTCCAGGCCGAGGGCGCGTCGAGCAACTCCCGTACGGCGGAGGTGACCTCGCCGTCCGGGTCCTCGCGCAGCCCCACCGCCCAGGTGTACAGGGTGCCGACGCGTGTGCCGCGCGGCAGGCCCGCCAAGCGCGCGATCGTCGTCAGGGCCACCGGGAAGGCCACCTCCGCGACCAGGTCACCGCCGCCCCGGGCCGCGACGGCGGAGAGCCTGGACGCCACGGCCGAGCGGACGGCCTGACGGTGTTCGAGGACCGTCTGCCGGCTGAAGCCGCCGTGCAGGACGTTCCTCCAGGTCCGGTGTTCCTGGTGGTCCATCTGGAGGAAGGACCTGCCGATCACGCGGCCCATGCTGTCGTCGTAGGCCGACGACGAGTAGGTGTCCTCGTCGCGGACGACCTGCTGGGCGGCCGTGAACGACACGACGTGCCAGGCCGGGGTCGTCGTCCCCTCGGCGCCGTCGGCTCCGGTCAGCACCCGTTCGAGCGTCGACCGGTGGACGGCGCCCTGCCTGCGCAGCGCCGCGAACTCGGCGTGCGGATCACCGCCCTGCGCCAGCGTGGCGCCGTCGTCGTAGGCGCGGACCAGCGCGTACGCCTGCATGATGTCCTGTTCGACGCCCTCGGGGCTCGCGTCGAGCAGGCCGGCCACCGCCGTCACGGTGCGCCCCGGTCCGGGGGGCCGTCGTCCGAGGGCCCGTCGCCCGGGGGCGCCGCGTCCAGTTTCCGTACGGCGGTGCACAGGCCGTTCTCCGCGGGGAACCGGAGCCGGTTGCCGACGGTCGGTCCGGCGTCCTGTGCCGGTGCGCTCATTTCGAAGCCCATCCTCACCAGGAAGGCCAGGCCGGGCGCCCAGCTCTGCGGACAGGTGGCGGTCACGTACCGCATTCCACGCGCCGCGGCCTCCCGCAGCAGTTGCCGGGCCGCCCGTGTGCCGAGGCCCCCGCGGCGGGCCTCCGGGTCGAGGAGGAAGAGGCCCACCGAGCAGCCGAGCCGGTCGGGGTGAGCGGTGACGGCGTCGACCACTCCCACCACCGTCGCTCCGTCGCACACCACCAAGAGCTGTTTCTGTTCGAAGTCGGCGCCGTCCGGCAGGGAGTAGTACAGGCTCTGCACGTCCGCGGGCAGGGCAGCGGAGCCGGTGGCCGCGAGGAGATAGTCGTCGCAGGCCGCCAGCACGCGTGCCACGTCGGATTCGTCCTCCGGCCGCATGGGACGCACCGTCGGCGCGGCCTCGCCGGATGTCCGGAACTGCTCCACTGCGTTACACCGCCTGTCCTTGGGTGAGGTACCTCGGCTGCGTCTGCCCGGCGCCGGCCGGTTCGCGGTACAGGAATCCGTAGCGTACGAGCGCACCGGTGACGGCGTCGTCCGCCGATGCGGGCGCCACGCCGTTCTGCCAGCCCTGCCAGGTGTCCACGGCCGCGCCACGGAGGCGGATCGTCACGCCCGTGACGGGGTTGGACACGTACTGGTTGCCGTCGCGGCTCTCCGTCCCGGTGCCGATCTCGGGGCGCAGCCGTGCGGCGGGCGGGCGGGCCTGGCGCCGCGAGGGCACCAGGAAGCCGTGCCGGAGCAGCAGGGCGGCCGTGGCGCCGGGACCGGAGCCGAGGTAGTGGCAGTCCCGGTCGGTCAGCCACGCTTCCAGATCGCGCCAGGTCAGACCGTCCAGCTGCCGGACGTCCGTGTGCCCCGTCCAGTTGAGCTGGAGGAACCTGTCCTCGGCCGGGTGGTACAACGCCATCGCCGGTTCGGCGTCCGCCTCCGTCGCAGGCCAGGGAACCCGGGTGAAGGTCACCCCGGGGGCGAGGGCGAGCCGGGCGTCCGGCTCGGACGGCGGCCAGTCGAACAGCGGGACGGGGCGCGCCCCGGGCTGCGGTGCCCCGACGCAGGCGCGCAGGAAGGTGAACTCCTCGATCTCCCGCGCCATGGGGTCGCCTGCCGCGCGGAACCAGACGGTGGTGTCGCCGGCCGACCCGGCGGCGTCCTCGGCGACCCGCAGGCTGTCCTGCTGCGACAGCCCGGCGTCGGTGCGGTAGTTCCGGCTCAGGCTCAGGTCGTCCAGCGGCGCCGGGGGTTCGATGTGCACGCCGAAGGCCTCGGGCCGCGTGCCGACGGGCGAGTGCACGTCCAGCACGAAGGGGGATCCGCCCCAGGTGGTGTGGGCGACGCCGTAGTGCTCCACGGACAGGCGCCGTACGGCCTCCGCGAACGCGACCGTGCGCGCGGCCTCTTCCTGGGTCTCGCCGGGGAAGCCGTGGATCACGAACAGGTGGATCGGTACTCCGGCCTCCAGCATCGCCGTGATGTTCTCGCACGCGTCCTCGATCCGCGTGCCCTTGCGCATCAGGTCGAGGACCCGCTGGCTCGCCGATTCCAGGCCGAAGTTCATCCGGCGGCAGCCGGAGGCGTGGAGCAGGCCGGCGAGTTCTCCGTCCAGGCCCCCGGCGAACCGGGTCTCGCCGTACCAGTACACGTCGGCGGAGGTCGCCAGCAGCGCCTCGCCGACGTTGCGCAGCGTCCGCAGGCTCATGATCTCGTCCACGAACATGAAGTACGCCGATCCGTGCTCCGCCCGCAGTCGGCGCACCTCCTGCGCCACGGCGGCGGCGGAGCGCTGGCGGAAGGAGTTGCTCGCGAACGGGATCGAGCAGAAGGCGCAGTCCCAGGGGCAGCTGCGGGAGGCGTAGACGGGCAGGATCGGGCCGGGGGCGAGGTACTTCTCCAGGGGGAGGGCGTCGTAGGCGGGCTTGGCCGCCGTCGAGATGTCGACGCTCTGGCGAGGGGTGCGCAGCAGGATGCCGTTGTCGTCCCACACGGCCCCCGGGATCTTCTCCCGGAAGTCGCCTCCTGCGCGCTCGCCCGCGTCGAGTCCGTCGATCACGGCGGCCAGTGCCCCCTCGCCCTCCCCGGTCACCACCGTGTCGACGTAGTCGAACAGCGGGTGGCGCTGCTGCCAGCGGTCCACGAGCCGGGTCGCGTAGTTGCCGCCGAGGACCACGTGGACGTCGGGGCGCATCTCCCGGAGCATGCCGAGGAAGGTCACCCCGGCGATCAGCTGGGTGTCTGCGGACATGCTCACGCCGACGACCCCGACGGAGGGGTCGCGGAAGAGGTCGCGGTCGAGCATGCGGTCGAAGGCCCAGCGGTACGGGTTGCCGTCCGGGTCGGCGCCGGCCGCCAGTACCTGGACCGTCGACTCGGCCGAGTACGTGGAGGTGTTCGAGACGAGGTCGAAGGTGCAGTCGGGAAAGGCCCCGGAGATCAGCCACAGCGCGTCACGCAGGGTCCGGCGGGCCCATGGGAAGCCGGCCGGATCGTGCAGTGTGTCCAGGGACCTCAGACGTTCCTTGGCTTCCTGAATGCCGCGGATCGCGGCCGGGGCGGCCAGGAGGGCCCTCTGGCGCGCCCACTCGTCCTCCAGGCCGACCGCGGCGCGCGCGGCCGCTTTCTGCGCGAGTTCCCCCAGGGCCGGGGCGGAGAGCATCCAGTCGATGCACTCGATGCTCAGGTCGTAGCCGGTGGCCTCGTACCCACGGGCCCGGAGATCGCCCAGGAGCAGCGGCACCGCCAGGTGCGGGGCGTAGGCGTTCCACAGGGGCGGATTGACCAGTACGGTCTTGGTGCCCATCTTCTTCCCCCTCGGTCCTGCGGGTGGGACCGGCACCCGGACTGCCGTCCGGGTGCCGGTCGAGCCGACACGGGTCCTTCCCGGGTCAGTGCTGGTCGTCCGCCTCCGTCTCCGGCGTCGCGTCGGACACGTCCGGGCGTTTGGCCTTCATCGACGGCAGCAGGGCGTACTGCGCACCCGTACGCACTTCCGGCTGCACCACCTCGACCGCGGGGCCTTCACCGGTCGCGCCGGCCGCCGCCATGAGGTGTTCGAGGTCCGTCTTCTTCTTGGTCATCACTTCACCTCCCTTCCCGAGGAGCGACGAGTCGGCTACGCGGTGGAGACCAGCTCCCCTTCGAGGAGTTGGGCCATCGCCGACTCGAACGCGTCCTGGAGTTCCGGTTCACTGATCCGGCCTTTGTTGAGTTCCTTGAACGAGGCGTAGATCTGCGGACCGGAGGATCCGTCGCACAGCTCGACGACCACCCATGCCACGGGGTTCAGGTAGTGGATGGCGGGCTTGTGCGGGGTGTAGGCGAGCATGCAGTTCCACTCCGGGACGGGGCGGAACCTCGCGGAGGGGCTTGGCTCATAGCAGTCGGCTCGTTGCCGGTACGGCGGGGCGGACGCGCCGTTCGTCGAGGTCGCCGGGGAGCTGAGAGACATCGATCCCTCCGTTGGTCGTGGTGCAGAACGGGTCGGGGGCGTCCCAGCGGCCGGTGAAGGCGAAGGCTGTCGACCTGCATCCGCCGGACGAACCCTGTGTCTCCTCGCAGGAGTCACAGCCTCCGTCCACGTGGCCGGCGCGGTTACGCACGTAGGTGGGGTCGTTCCAGGTCTCCAGCCAGCTGACCTCGCGGACGTTGCCGTAGTCGGTGTAGTCCCGCAGGTAGGCGCAGCCGACGGAGCGGCCGGTGGCGTCCACTCCGGCGTTCTGCCAGCAGCAGTTGCCGTCCTTGGGGTGCCAGGAGGTCATCAGGTGGACGCTGTCGGGCACGCGCAGCGCATCGAGGGCGGCCATCTGGTCGGTCAGCCGCAGCGCCAGGTCCTTCCACTGGGTGCGGGCCCGGCCCAGGGGGTAGAGGCGCAGCACCCCGACGCGGGGCACGCCGAGCTCGGCGGCGAGCTCCAGGACGTCCTGGAGCTCGTGGACGTTTCGCCGCGTCATGATGATCAGCAAGGAGACGGGGAGTCCGGCCGCCTGGGCGTTCTTCAGCCCCTGGACGGTCCTGTCGAAGCTGCCGGGGACCCGGACGTGCCAGTCGTGGGTGGCCGCCGTGGCTCCGAGGACGTCCACGTAGACCTCGCCGATCCCGATCTCCTTCAGCCGGGTCGCCGTCTCCGGGGTCAGCAGGGTCGCGTTGGTGCGCAGGCGGGTCATCACATGCGGGGTCAGCTCGGCGAGGAGGTCGAGGGCGTCCGGCCGGTTGAGGGGCTCGCCTCCCTCCACGAAGACCTCGATGACCCCGGACTCGGCCATTTCCCGGATGAGCGCGGCGTACTCGGTCCGGCGCATCTCCGTGTCCCGGGGCCGGTCTTCGCAGTCGCCGTAGCACTGGCGGCACTTCAGGTTGCACGACTGCGTGACCTGGAGCCAGCTCTTGAGGGGCTCGTTGAGTACGAGTTCCATGG
Organism: Streptomyces sp. M-16; assembly: GCF_052114405.1. Lineage (NCBI taxonomy): Bacteria > Bacillati > Actinomycetota > Actinomycetes > Kitasatosporales > Streptomycetaceae > Streptomyces > Streptomyces sp. M-16. The sequence goes on from NZ_JBFRER010000060.1 coordinate 25,744, forward strand.
GTCTCCGTCCTCAGGGGTAGGCGTGGAAGCGGCTCGCCCGCGGCGGGGCGTCCTGACGGTCATGACGCCGCCCGCTCGCGGGGGCGCGGGCCGGTCCGGCTCTGGTGGACCTCCGTCAGCCACCGGAGGAAGCCCCTTCCAGCCGGGCCGAGGCTGTCCTCGGCGTGCCGGGCGACCTTGTCGAGGAGGCTGGTGGCCCGGAACGCGGCCGTCTCGGCGGACTGCCACAGGCCCCGCCCGCCGGAGTCGAGGGCGCGCTGCTCGAACCAGGCGCGGAGGTGGACATAGACATGGGCGGCGGCGAGGGCACGGTCCACGGGCCATCGCGGAACCGGGGAGTCCCGGTGCCACTCGGGCGCCACGCTGGGTGCCGTGGCCGTGTCGTAGGCCGGTGCGAAGACGGATCTGGTGGCCTGCAGGTCGTAGAGGCGCAGGTGCACGAACTCGTGGAGCAGTGCCTCGGCCAGCCGCTCGGGGGTGCGCATGCAGCGGACGGCGACGAACGCCGCTCCGGGGATCTCTCGGGTGGACGCGCTGTCGAAGGCGTCGGGGCCGTCGACCGCGACGATGTAGCGGCCGTGCCGCAGCAGACCGGTGCACAGGTCCGGGGCGGTGGCGAGCATCAGCTCCACGGCCGCTCGGACGGTCCCGGCGTGTTCTGCGGTGCAGCCGGCCAGCGTGTCGGCGGTCTCGCCCGCGCTGAGGTGGCGACGGAAGAGCGCCTGGAACTCCTGGTGGCCAGGGGCCGGCAGGGCGGGGTCCATCAGGAGATGCAACCGGTGGCCGGGCAGTTCGACGGTCTGCCGGAGACCGACGCGCTCCTCCTCGGCGGCGAGCGTCGAGTCGACGTGTCTGCTGTCCGCCAGCGCGGCCAATTGCCTTTTACAGTCAGGTGTGTTGCGGATTCGGCGCAATGCCTGGTCGAGTCCGTGCCGAACGGTGGGTTCCAGCGCGGTTTCCGGAAGGATCCGGCGTCGGCCCGGGCCGGTTGGCCACTCATCGGGGGCGATGCATTCGAGAAGGAAATCGTAGGTTTCGTATAACCGGCTGAGGATTCCCGCCGATTCGGCGAAGACGGGATGGCGGGCGAGCGTCAGGAGTGCAGGCTCTTGCATACAGTGGTCCCTGTCGAAGAACGTCCGGCGCTCATTGCGCAATTCGAGCTCATTGCGTCATTCGAGGGGCGCGGCGGACGGCACGGGTCAACAAGACTGTCAGCAAAGTCGAGGACGCCTCAATCGCAACTGGCGTTCCTTCGACTCATCGACCGTGCCACGGGATGGGAAGGTACGTCAACCGCCACAGGCGACGGATCGAAACAAACCGGCGGCGGCCATGAGGAGTTCACACACTCTGTCGGACAGCGTGAATGGTTCGCCACGGAGGGGGCATGCGGGGGTGGAAGTGCGCCTGCTCGTGGCACGGCCGTTCCTCTTTCGGGTGTATGCGTGGGCGCGCCGCGATGTTCCGCCGACGAAAGAATCCGCTGCCCATGAAATTCGCCGGTCCTCCCTCTCGTCCGGCCACCGGGTCCCGAACGCCGGCCCTGCGCCGGCTCGTCACCGCCAACGCGCTCAGCGCGGTGGGGGACGGCGCGCGGTTCGCCGCGCTCCCCCTGCTGGCGGCCTGGACCACCGGCGACGTGTTCTGGGTGTCCGTGGTCGCCGCCGCGGGCCGGGCGGCCTGGCTGCTCGCACCCGTCATCGGCACCCTGGTGGACCGCATGCCGGGACGCCGCCCGATGGTCGGCGCGGATCTGGCGCGCTGCGTGATGATGCTGGTGCTGTTCGCCGTCGTGGCGACGGGTCGGACGTCGGTGACGGCGCTGGTGCTGCTGGCGTTCGCCTCGGGGGTGGCCGAGGTGTTCTTCGACTGCGCCGCGCAGGCCGTCGTTCCGGTGCTGGCCGCGGACCACGAACTGGAACGGACGAACGCCCGGGTCATCGCCGCGCAGATCACCGGAACGGGGTTCGTGGGGCCGCCGACCGGCGCCGCGCTGTGGGCGGTGTGGCACCCCTTGCCGTTCCTCCTGGACGGCGTGACGTTTCTGGCGTCGGCGTTGCTGATCATGGGCCTGCCGTCGCGGGCCGCGCACGCCAGGGCGGGGGCCGACGAGCGCGGCCTGCGCGGCTTGTTGCGCGGCACCTGGGCCGGGCTGCGGTTCCTGGGGCGGGACCAGGTTCTGCGCCGGCTCATGGTGGTGGTGGCGGTCCTGGGAGTGGGGCAGCAGGCGGTCTACGCGGTGCTCGTCGTCTACGTGGAACGGAAGCTCGGGCTGCCGGCCTACGGTTACAGCCTGATGCTCGTCGCGGGCGCGGTCGGCAGCCTCGCCGGAGCGAGCGGGGCGGCCCGGGCCGCCCGGTGGCTGGGGTCCGGGCGGAGCCTGAAGCTGTCGGTGTCGGTGTCGGCGCTCAGCTATCTGGTGGTCGCCCTGCTGCCGTGGTGGCCGCTGGTCGCCCTGATGCTGGCCCTCAACAGCGCCGGAGTGGTGCTGTGGAACGTGTGCACCGTCTCGCTCCGCCAACGCCTCGCGCCACCGCACATGCTGGGCCGCGTCACCAGCGGCTACCGCCTGGCGGCCTGGGGGGCCATGCCGATCGGCGCGTCGGCGGGCGGAGCGCTGGCCCAGCACGCCGGGCTCGGCGCCCCGTGGGCCCTGGCGGGCCTGCTGCTGCTGGCCTGCCTTCCCCTGCTGCGCGGCGTACCGCCGGAGAAGTCTGCGGAGGGGTCGGGGGCGCGGGATGCGGGCCGGGCCCTCACCCCGCCCGCCGACCCCTCCGGCTCATGACGGGCGCCCCCCGAACTGCCAGAGGTGCACCTCGACATCGGCGTACCGGTCCGGGGTCAGGACGGCGTCCGCCGTCTGCGGATCGGGCGCCCGGACCAGAGCCGCCGTACCCAGCCAGGTCGCGCCGTCGTCGGACAGCAGCGGCCCGTAGGCGATCAGTTCGTCCCGTTCCGGCGGCAGGGCGAGGTCGGCGGCCTCCCCTCCCCCGAGGCCGAGCACCAGGTACCGGTTGCCCCCGGTCCGGCCACCGGGAAGTCCCACATGGTGCGGCCCGAGCGTGTTGCGCCAGCGGCGCAGCAGCACGACCCGGTAGATGCCCGCCTGGTAGCCGGGTTCGTCGAAGGCGAAGGCGCGGGCGCAGGCGGCCGCAGGGTCGGGCGGGTCGAGTATGTGCACGCTCCCGGTGGCGGTTTCACCGTCGTCGGTGAGGGTCGGGCCGCGGGCGATCATCTCGTACTGGTCCATGTAGGACCAGTGCATCCAGGACGTCACGGCTCCCCCACGCCGCCGTGAACCGCACCCCCTCGAAGGGGTGCCCGGGGCAGGCCGCCACCAGATGCTCGCCGACCTGCCGGGACACCTCCGGGCGCAGCGGTACGGTTCGGCCCACCGCGCGCAGCCGGCCGTCCTGGTCGTGGCGGCCCAGGACGAGCAGCCCGGGGCGGGTCAGGGTGCCGGTGACGGCGCCGATGATGGCCTCGGTGCTATCACGTCTTCACTGGTGAAGTAGCGGTATTGCTTACCTGCGCAATTCTTCCTACCTGTGGGTCAGACACAGCTTGCCCTGCCTGCAGCCGGAGCGTGTCCTTGGAGGGCTTCGGTGCTCGTCTCGTGGCTCTGGCCTCGCCGATTCGCCGAGGCCAGGACCCAGGGTTGGGGCTGATGGGCTCTGGAACGTTGACGCGCGGCCACGCGACGACCCTCAGCGTTCTGATCCAGTACCGGCGACGCACAATCGAGCGTCACAAGCCTACGAGGGCGACCAGCTGGTACATCCCTGTGGTCGGCAGGTTGGGGTTTGCGGCTGCGGTGGCCGCGACAGATTCCGACGGATCAGCCAGCAGCCGCGTCAGGTCCTCGGCCGGAAGCCGGGGATGGGTCGCGATGGCGCGGCGCACCATGTGGTCGGGGTCAGCTGCTAGGCGGCGCGCGAGTTCCACCGGCAGGTCGGGGTCGCGCGGGGCCAACTGCCTCATTCTCGGGTCGCTGTCCGTGGCCAGACGTCGAAGTACGTCCGCCGGAAGAGGGAAGTCATCGGCCGGACGCCACCGGACCCTCTTGCCCGGACGATAGGTTCGGTCGATGCGCTCAGCGGTCTCGGGATCGATCGGGTCTCCGGAATGGAGAGCCATCGTGGTGCGGACGCTGCTCTCCTCGTCGTCGAGCAGTCGGGCAACGAGCGGCGGTGGGAGCTGGTCGGACATCGCTGCCGAGGCGCGGAAGCAGGCGTATGGCGAGTCCACGTACGGCAGGGGGTCGGCCGTCACCCATGACAGGCGCAGTGATCGGAGCTCCGCGCGGGCTATCTCGCCCATGAGTTCCTGTTCGAGAGTGTCGTCGTCCAGGGCGTCGTGGTTCGCGAGCCAGTCCAGTGGGGGGACGTCGGACAGGATCCGTGCATGGATCGCGGCTCGAGTCGGCTCCGGGGTGTCCTGACGGGCGAAGACACGGAGCGCGACGCGCAGGTTGGGATCCTGGGCGAGCTTGTCGCGCAGTGCCGCTGGGAGGTCGGGGTGTTCCGCGAGTTCCTCGCGCACCTCATCGTTCGGATCCTCGGCCAGCCGGCGGGCGGTGGCGGTGTCCAGCGTGCAGTGGCGTACCGCCCCGGCGCGCGTGACCGGGTCGGCCAGCAGCTCCGGAACCAGGTCTGCCGGCGGAACCGGATGGGGAATCCGGCGGAAGTAGGTCGCACAGGCCCCTGCTCGTACTGAGTCGTCGGGGTCTGCCAGCAGCAGTCGGCGCACCGGTTCGGGGGCCGTCGTCCACCATTGGGCAAGCGACGCCCGGACCTTCGGGTCCGCGTCCGCCGCCAGCCGGGCCCGCAGATCTGCCGGCATGTGATCGCTCTCCGCCAAGTGTTCGCGAACCTGCGGGTCAGCGTCGCCGAGCAGCCGTTCGAACAGCCCTCGCGGTGCGCCGTCCGCAGCAACGGCTACAGCCCTGCGAATTGCCGGATCCGGGTGCTCGGCCAGCATCATCCGGAAGGTTTGTGGGAGGCTGCGGTTGAGGGCGAGCGAGTGTGTGAGCCAGTGATCGTCTGTGGCAATGATCTCGGCGATCACGTCATCGCTCAGGTCCGGCCGCTTGGCCACCCTGCCAAAGCCCTTGCGATAGCCGAGGAGGCGGCGCACGAGTTCGGACGGCAGGGAAGGGTTTTCCGCCAGCCCGTCCACCACCTTGTCGAGATGCACCGGCGGCGGTATGGCGTCCGACATGGCAAGCGTCCCTTCTGCCTCGGTGACCCGACCACCGAGTTTCTCACGCGCGTTCGTTGGGGAATCGGGCGAGCATCACAGGCACTTCCTTCGTTCCGCTGTCAAGGCGGCGCGTGACAAGCCCAGCCCAGCTGCAGGAGCCTTCAACTCTTCGCCGTAACGAGCCGGAGCAGGGGTGCCTCTCGAGCCGTGAATAGACCGCAGCCCAACAGCGTTCTACGGGGCCGCCAGATAGTGGGACCAGCTTTCGCTGACGAGCTGTGCCCAGCGGTTGGCGGTGTGGGGCTGGATGCCGAACAGGTCTGCCATCACGATCGGGGGGATATCGGCGATGGCTTCGATCATGGCGGTGTTGCGGGCTGCTCGGGCCGGTAGATCGTGGCGCCGGAGTGTGTCCGCAAGGCCCAGAGGGTTACGGGGACAGCCGGGGCTCTGTCCCGGAAGCAAATAGGAGAGTTCGTCTGCAATTTGTCGTCGGTGTGCCGAGGTGCCGCTGAGGTGGTCGATCTGTTCCTCGATGAGGCGACCCAGGGTGGGCGGAAGGATCACTGGATGGCGGTTGATGGTGAGGTAGGTAGCCTCCGAGTCGCGGCTGTAGCGGTCGGCAGTCAGTTCGACGATGCGTGAGAGAGGAAGTGCGTAGAGGCGGATCAGGGCACCGGTGATTCGGACGTCCAGCGGGAGGGTGGTGTCGGTCAGGCATCGTCGTAGCTGTTCGTGGTGGGCGTCCTCAGGCTGGAAGGTGGCTGGGTACTGGCTGGGCGGGTAGTGGATGTCGAGGCCGGTGACCAGGCGACGTGCTTGGGCCCAGCGGATGAACGAGACGATGGTGCTCGCCTTGCTGGGGTGAGTGGCCGTCCACAGATCAAGGTCTGGCTGCTTCAGGGTGCTGAGCTGGAGCCCGTGCGTATCGAGCCAGGCCAGGAATTGTTGCGCGCAGCGGATGTTGTTGGCGTCGCCTTTGCCTGCGCTGACGGTGTAGCGGCCGCGGGCTGAGCGTCGTCGCGCGTCCCGGACGGTGTGCCACTGTGCGAAGGGACGGATGATGTTCGCATGGTGAGAGGGCAGATTGGCCAGGGTGTGCTTGACCCAGCGTTCGAGGCGGGCCAGGTTCTCGTCTCGCTTGACGAGGATCCCTGCGGTAACCAGTAGCCCGCGGATGTAAGACGTGGGGGCGTTCTGCGGGAGAGCATCGAGGGCTTCATGCGTGAGGCTGCCCGGTTGACGGACGAGCTGGGCCAGGAGGTGCGCTGACGGGCTGCGGCGGACCCAGTCGAGGACCGGGTAGGGGTTGGCGGCGTCGGTCAGGATTGAGACCAGCGGATGCAGGTGGGCCGGAACGGTGCCGGCGTCATCCGCCAGGAGATGTCGGAGCTGGTCGGTGAGGGAGCAGTGAGGACAGAGCCCGTCGGGACGGAGATCGGCTGGGGCGGTGCAGAGTCTGCAGCGGGCTGCGGCATCCTCGTGGTCGCAACAGGTGGCGCACAGACCGTTTCCCGCGGCGGTGCGGCCGACGAGAATGCGGACCGCACAGCACTCGGCGCAGGGTGCTGGTGACTTGCGGTGCTTGTAGTAGCAGGGAGAACAGACCGGGCCCAGAGGCCAGGTCACTTTCGTAGGGGCTGTACGAGCACATAGCCCGCAAGTACGGACCGGGCGAGGGGCGCACGTGTGGCAGTGGAATACTCCCCGGCCCCGGTCAGTCCTGTGGCCGGGGCGGACCCGGCCACAGACGGCGCATTGCCCTGCGGGCTCGCGATAGCACCGGGCGCAGGTGTCAGGGCGGGCCGCTGAGGCGCGAGCCACGATGGGAGCGGCGAGCCCGCAGACTCCGCACTGCCGCGGAGGGCTGGTGTAGCAGCGGCCGCACACCGGCCCCTCGGGGGTGTGGGCGTTGACTCTCCTCGTTCGGTGGCAGCGGCAGCATTCCTGGAGATTTTTGGGCACGCAGTTCTGACACAGGTGTCCACCGTCCGGCAGTCGGCGGACGGGCACCATCATGCGATGGCAACCGGAGCATTCTTTGCGTGCGTCAGGTTCCCGGAGGCGGCATGGCGTGCAGATCGGGCCCTCCGGCCGCCGTGCCCGTACCGGTCGTTCCTGGCCGCACCGGGCACAGGCCCGTCGGCGCCCGCGCACACTGCAAGATCGACAGATCCGGCCCGCGACTGAGGCGACGGTGGGTAGCGGCTCGGTGCGGCTGCAGTCCGCACACACCACTTTCGTCACTCGGTCTGTATGACCGGCTTCGACAAGCAGGTGACGCAGGCGCACCAGCACTGCTGGAACATCGGCAGTCGCTGAGACAAGGCAGTCCGGATGCTCAGTGACGAGCCTGGCCAGGCAGTGGGCATTGGCTCCCTTCCAGGCTTTGGCACCCTCCAGTGCGGCCTGCCCGACGGCATCACTTAGTCCAGGACCGACAGCGTTCCGCAGGAACGTCATCACCACGAGACGCGACCTTTCCAACTCGGCACGTAGCCGCAGTTGGTCCGGCGTCAGCGGCCTCATGGCCGACCGGGCCGGCGAACGACTGTACGGCGAGCACTCAGCGGGATGGGCCCGCTGTCACCGTCCGCGGTCTTCTTCGCCTGCGTGTTGACCACGATCGGCTCGATCAGATCGTTGGGTGTGCACTGCAAGATCTCGCACAGCGCCACAAAAGTGTCCATGCTCATCCGCTGCGGTGGCTGGGTCACCAAGCGGAACACTTGCTCGCGGGAAAGCGTGACGCCACGCTCCGCGAGCAACGGCACCAGGTCCGAGGTCTGGAACATTCCCCGCTCGGCCATCAGTCGGCGCAGGTGCCATTCATAGCCCATCTTCTTGATCACGCCGTCACGTCCCACTCTTCGCCCAGCCGCCTCTTCAACGACGACTCCAGCAGCTTGTTGCGGTACTCGTTCGAGACCCCCATGTAGATCGCGGTGGTGGCCGCATGGGAGTGCCCCACCTGCTCCTGTACGAAGCGGGCTGGATAGCCGAACTCGGTCAGATGCGTGATGTAGCTGTGCCGCAGGCAGTGCAGATCCAGATCCTCGTCAAGGCCGGCGTCTCGTCGGGCTGTGACGAACGCTTCGTTGATCGAGCGAGGCGACATCCGGCCGACCCGTTCGGTCACCCACAGCGCAGGGTGCTTGCCGGGCGCCAGGCGAGGCCGGATCTCGGTGGCCCATTCGCCCAGCACATCGACGACCCAGTCCATCTCCGGGACCGTGAGCACGGTCCGCCGCTTGGGCGGCGCCCCCTTCGACGACTTCCCGAACCTCACCGCCATCGTGCCGAAGGCCCCGAACTGCGGGGCTTTCCGATTGCGCCGCAGGTCCACCAGGTCCACACGCGACGACTCCGTCCTGCGCGTTCCGTACGCGTAGATCGTCTTGATTACCGCGGCGTCGCGCAGCGCCGTCAGAGTGCCCTTGCGCCCCTGCCCGAGGATCTTGCGGGGACGGGCATCGGCCGCGTCGAAGAGTGCCTGAATCTCGTCGTAGTCCAGCGGCCGCCGGCGCGGATCCCCCTCGTACTCCACGGTGTGCAACACGGAGTTGCCCTCGTGAAAGATCGGCTCCGGCGTCTCGCCGAACCTCTCCAGGCAGACGTCCACCCACCCGTACCGCACGTCCAGCAGGTACTCGGCGAACAGCGCGATCGTCACCTCGTACGTCCGAGCCGTCGAAAGCTGGATGGGAGTGGAGCCGCTGCGTAGGTGGACGATGAACGCTTCCCCATCCGCGGGCGTCCACTGCCACGGATACTGCCCGGTGAACGCGCTCAGGCGGTCAATCAGACGCAGCCGCGAGGAAATCGTGTCGGGCTTCAGGAAGCGCGCCTGCTGCTGCCGGGCCCAGCCTTCGCGTATCGCCGCGTAGACAGCCGGGGCCGGGTCGAGATGGACGATGTTTCGCGCCAACACAAGGGGCGCCGAACCAGGTGCCTGAGTGACCACGCTCGTGTTGTATCAACTGCAACAATGATGCACCCGCCAACAGCCGCCCAGGTCACCGGCCTGAACCACCCGGTTCCCCCTGATGCAGTACACCGCGTCGACCAGCCCGAACGGCCTGCCTCAACTGCGTCGAGTTGTTGCAGTCAATGCAATTCATCCCATTTCTGATCTTGGTCCACCCGCGATAGCCGGTGAGATAACGGCTGGTCAGGGGCTTGACCACCAGGCCCTCAAGACCGGGTACGTCTGTCCAGGACTCCAGCCACTCCCGCGCTGTGGCCAGGTCCGTCGTCATCGGAACGAGCGTCCAAGGGGCCGGGAGTGCATGGTCGGTGAACAGCGCCTCCAACAATGTGCGCCGCTCCTTGTAAGGCGGGTGCAGCAGCTCCTGGCCGCCCTGCTGCAAGACGTCGAACGCCACGAAGTAGGCCGGCCACCGTGCGGTCAGGCCGGCGGCGCCGCGGGCGCGCGCGGCGGCCCGGCGCTGCAACGCCTCGAACGAGAGCCGGCCGGCTTCGGCGTCCCATACGAGCAGTTCGCCATCGAGGACCAGGCCGTGCGGCAACTGGTCGGCGGCCGCCACCAGGTCCGGCCAACGGTCCTGGACCAGCGACCCGCGGCGGGTCTGCACCAGCACCCGCCCACCCGGGCCACCCGCGGTGAAGACGAGCGCCCGGTGCCCGTCCAGCTTCTGCTCATACGCCACCCCCGCACGCAGGGCAGCCGGGGCCGGCAGCGACTCCGCAGCCTGCGCCAGCATCGGCTCGACCGGCGGTCTGAGCACCATCCCTGGGGCCTCCCTCGCAGTCGCCCCCTTCCAGAGTCGGCCCGTCCGGCGCGAAACGGTCCGGCGGGACGGACGTCCGCGTCATCCACCCGAGGGGCGTCGCGGGGCCGTCCGGGCCGATCTGGGGCCCATGTGCGGCACGGTGGCGGCATGCGCCGCTTGTCCCTGCCCCTGCTCCTCGCCGCCCTGCTCGCGGCCTCGGGATGCGTCACTGTCCACCCCACCCCCACCCGGCCCGCCGGAGCCTGGTCCGCCGAGGTGCCGGCGGACCCCAAGCAGCCCGCCGAACTGCGCCCCGCACGGTCGGACACCGGGCCGGCACTGCCTCTCTCCCCCTGCCCGAGCCCACGCCCACCGCCCCGGCCGACAGCACTCCCGAGGCAGACCGTGCAGCCGGCGCCGACCAACCCGTCCCCGTGACCCGCGAGGCATTCGAGGGGGGCCGGCACACCGTGCCCGCCCCCCCGCCGGACGGCCACAGGAACGAAACGTCCCCGCCAGGCCGCCACCCCGAAGCGGGCCACGCACCCCGCAGCAAAACCCAAAGCGAAGGCACGGCCGAAGGCCCCGACGCCGCACCGCCCAGCCCGGCCCGCGCCCGGGGTGGGGGCCGGAGACATGAGGGAGCTGTGCCGTGCAGCCCACGGCATCACCAGCCCTGCCATTGCCTCGCTGTGCCGCTGTCCTGTCGCACCCAACGTTGAGCGATCTCGCCGAAGGTTGATGAAAGGAGGCAGTAAGGACACGGGGCATGCTGAAGTCCATGGCACGGCTTATCAAGGCCGATCTGACGCTGCGTCGGTAAGCTGCACATTGTCCGCGTCCAGCCCAGCCGGAGCGCGAGCCGCAATGGTGACTGCGGGGCTGGGCCTGCCGCCAATAGGAGAAATCATGGCCACCGTCCTGCTCCGCACCAGCATGGGTGACATCGAGCTCGAACTCGACCCGGCGAATGCGCCCAAGACCGTTCGTAACTTCCTGAACTACGTCAACGCGGGTCACTACAGCGGCACCGTCTTCCACCGGGTGATTGACGGATTCATGATCCAAGGCGGAGGCTTCGACAAGAACATGGTGGAGAAGCCAGCTCCGAACAAGGTCACGAACGAGGCGAAGAACGGCCTGAAGAACGTCGAGTACAGCCTGGCCATGGCCCGAACGGCGGACCCGCAGTCGGCATCCGCGCAGTTCTTCATCAACACCAACAACAACGCGTTCCTCGACTACCCCGGGAGCGATGGCTGGGGCTACGCGGTGTTCGGCAAGGTCGTGCGAGGCAAGGAGGTCGTTGACCAGATCAAGAAGGTTCAGACGGGTGCCCAGGATGTGCCGCTTGAGCCGGTCGTCATCCAGTCAGCCACGGTGCGCTGAGCCCGCCCGGCTTCACCCGGGCCACGCCCGCCAGCGCCGGTCGATGATGCCGCTTTCCGGCGACGTGCATGTGCCCGGGTTCCACACTCGGCATGGAACTGTGCTCATCGGTCGGCCCCACTCCGACCGATGAGCACACAACGACCGGACGCCGTACGACCCTGACGCCGGGGCCGGCCCGTGTGGCCGGCGAGCTTACTCGTGGCCGCCGCCCTGGGGTCTCGGTGGCGGCCTGGCGGTGGGCTACCGGTTCGGGCCTGGTCCCCTCGGCGGAGACTGGGACCAGACCGCCGCAGTCGGGCCGCTCACACCCACACCCCTCCCCCGGTGCGCCCAGCGGCACACCGTGCCGGGCCACCCCGCCCCCGGGCCGCGCCGATGACGCCGCGCCCCGCAGACCGGATTAGCTCACCAGGGATCGAGAGGTCGCCGCCCAGTAGTCGCCCGTGAAGTTCTTCTGCCCCTTGAACGCGGTGAACTTCCGGACTGGTGAGGCAAGCTCGAAGGGCTCGCCCCAGTAGCGGGCCAGCGGACCGAGCCGCCCGGCGCCATCGACACCCACGAACCCCACCTCGACGCCCGATGCGCACTCCCAGCCGCGTACCGCCTCCGCAGGCTCGCCCACCAGCACCTCCCCGCCGCCCTCAGTCCTGCACTTCGAGGGTGGAACACCCAGCGGGGCCCCATGGCCCGAACGAGGAAGGCGTCACCCCATCCAGCGACACGTCATTACAAACCTGATCAGTCGCTAATCTGTTCGTGTGACGCCGAACGAGGACCGCCAGTTCCCTGCCCCGCTTGCCGCCGCCATGGCGGTCCGGCTCGACTGCATCGGCGAGGACGGTGTCGACTTCGAGCCCTATGAGGCCTTCCGAACCGCCGATGAGACAACCGACTGGTTCCGAGCGTGGACCGGCAACCCCGAGCTGAACGGCGATGACTTCCGCGTGTTCGGCCAGGACGGCACCGGCGGATACGCCGCATTCTGGCTGATCCGCCCAGACCGGGCGCTGGTCGAGCAGCCTGTCATCTTCCTCGGCTCCGAAGGGGAGACCGGTGTCGTCGCCCGCAACCTCGGCGCCTTCCTTTGGCTGCTGGCCGACGGCTTCGGCCCATGGGAAGCAGCCACGTCGTACGACCCCGAGCCTGACTGGGTCGCACACCCCAAACGCGAGCTGGCTGACATTGCCGAGCAATTCGCACCGGATCACCGGGCGCCGGCAGCCACCGTGATCGAGCAGGCCACACGGGAGTTCCCCGACTTCGACGATTCCATGATGGCGCTCTGTCGCTGAACCCGATCGACTGAGACCAGAAGCGAATCGGACCAGATCGCTTGAGACTCGGGCCACATCGGCAGAGACGGGACAGGGGCGGGCCAGGCGCACGTCCAGGACGCGACGCTCAGTTGTCCCGTCTCAGCGATCCTTGACCGATCTCACCGAAGCTTGACCGCTCACCCGGGGGCGTTCGAGCGTCTACGAGCGCAGCATCTGTAGCGCGTCAGTCAACGTCACGGTGCTATCGCTCATAGAGCAGACCTCCAGCCAAGACAGGTACCCGTTCCGAGCGAACACCAGGACCTCACCAATGCAGTGCTCTTCCACGTCGTAGAGCTGCGCCTCAGCCGCCACGACCGTGCCGGCGGGAGACGGTGCCGCCAGCACGGCCTCCGTATCCAGGTCGAAGTACGTCGTACCGCAGCCGCATGTGCAGCGTCCAGATACCCGTAGGTATGGCACTTGTCGGCGGAGGGCTCGATGAGTCGCATCCTTGGTGCCGAGAAGAATGTCGAGCGCGTCGGCAACATCGGAGGGCAACCCTAGCGTCATGTCTGCACCGTATCTGACCTGCAGCGTTTCACGGAGATCAAGGTTCGGTGAGACGAACTGTCCGGTGGTCAAGCTTCGATGAGATCGGTCAAGCATCGCTGAGACGACACATCAGTCATGTGACTGAGCGCTGTAGTTGGTTCTGGCCGCGTTTCCGTGATGACTACGACTGATGCAGGGACTGGCCGTATGGCGTGGGGTCGAGTCCGCGCGAAAGCGCGGTCGTGCCCGGCCGTGGGAGCGCGTTGATCTTCAGTTGGCCACGAGCTCGACCTTTGGCCAGCGGCCCGACAGCTGTGGGATCGATCGCGCGGCGCATCCCAATTCAGCCCGGAGCGGGTGTGTCTGTCCGAGATCGGTATATCGCTGAAGGTGCCTTGATCGCTACTGTCCGCTGTGGATTGCTGGTCTGAGCTGCACGAACGCCCGTTCGGCGGCCCTCAAGAAAGTAGGACCACCGCGATGTTCATCTCTCCGGAGTCTCGGCAGTCGAAGTACCTCATGCAGAACCAGGCCGGCGTCCGGGGCGGCAAGTTCATCACGTCGACGACCGGGAACGTCTCGGACCGCGACGTGCCGAGCGACATCGTGAACCGCACGCCTCCGCCGGACGGGAAGATCGCCAGCGCGGACAACCCCTACGCCTACAAGCTCGACGGGCTGCGGGACGAGTACGGCAACGAGTGGAACGCCAACCCGGTCGCCAACGGCCAGGCGGTCCCGGTCAAGATCAGTCTGCCGCTGGCCAAGGTTCGCAGGATCAGCGCCTTCATCACCAAGCCCGACTGGGACAACCACCAGGTCCTGACCCGGGCCCAGTTCGACCTGGACAACCCGGTCTATCTCCAGACCTACAGGGCGGCGCCCCACTTCGACGCCAACGAGGAGATCCCGCACGGCCTCATTCCCACCAACCCGCTGGAATTCTCCTTCACCATGCCCCAGCGATCCGTCGGCCACCACGTCCTCCTCCTGGAGTTCGACGACCCCAGCAGTGGGGACGCCCTCTACCAGGTCATCGACTTCCGCTACACGAGCTGACGTCCCCGAGGACTCGAACCTGAGGATGGCTGCGGGGTACCGGATGCTCGATGCGCGAGATGCGCTCCGACAACCTTTGCAGGCATCCTCAGCAGGCGCCCACACCTCACTCCGCCTCCCTTCTGCATGGTGCTCACACTCGATGAAGTACGGGCACCCGTCGCTTCCGTGACGGCTACGGTTGAAGGAGGATGCGCGCTCTGAGCAGGGCGAATGAGGCTCGACCATGCATCTGCCGCTTGATCGTTTTGATTCTGTTGACGTGCCCTTCGACGATGCCGGAGCTGTAAGGCAGGGTGAGGCCGGCGGTGACAGCGTGGAGGTCCTGTCGGATGGAGTCGGCGAAGATGCCGATAGCGTCCGGGCCGCCCAGCTCGGCCTTCTGAATCCAGTCCCGCAGCAGGTGCCCTCGCCGCTGACGGAGCATGTCGGTGAACTCCCGCGCGAGGTCACAGGCCAGGGCGATCTCCGGGCAGGCACTCCGCACAGCGTTGAGCTGGGCAGCGTCGGACGTGCTGAGTGACTCCTGGGGGCGCATGATCCATGAGGTGATGTTCGAGGGCGGGGAGTCACCGAGCGGGCGGGGACCGCGATGCCTTTCCGGATGGTCACCACGTAGCGGTGCACAACGTGGTACCCGCCGGTGTAGCCGAGGGCGAGCACCTCGCGATAGAGCTGCATCGAGCTGGTGCAGCCCGTATGGAAGCGGTGCTGCACGTACTCCATGAACGGGTCGAGGACACCGTGCCCGCGGTCCTGCGCCGAGGCGAGAAGCCCTGCCAGGTCCTTGTTCCGGTAGCGCCGGACCGTCTTGCGGTCCAGCCGCAGACGACGGCCGATGGCATTGAGCGACAGGCCGGTGGCGGCGAGCTCGTTGACCTCCGCGTGGCGCTGTCGGATCCGGTTCAGGAGCGGAGTCTCCGGTGTGGCCAGCGATGGGATCACCTCTGGTCCAGCTGGCCGTCGGAGGCAGTCACGGTGCCGGCGGCAGGTCTTCTCGACGGCCGTCGAGAGGTTCTGGAGGAGGTGCCAGCGATCTGCCACCTCCAGCGCGTTCGGGGCGGCCTGCCTGATGGCCTTGGTAAATGCCATCAGGCGGTCTCGGCAGATGATCTCGGCGCCGGGGTGCTCCTGGAGCCAGGTGGCGACCGTGCTGGTCTCTCGATCCGGCAGCACATCCACCGGCCGGGAGGACTCGACGTCAACGAGGACGGTGCCGTAGGTCCTCCGCATGCTCTGAGCGCGGTACATGGTGCTGACCGCGCTTTCGTGAGGGCCAAGCCTGCCGACGGCTTAACCCCGCACTGCTCAGGCGGTTGCACGAAGGGCTGCCTGGCCTGGACACGGGCCGTCCTGATGGCGTAGTCATCACGGAAGCGCGGTCAGAACCCTGTAGTTGGCCCGTCCGGCCAACTACAGCGCTCAGATCCGGCAGGCGTGGAGGGCTCGCCGGATGTTGACCCGCCAGCTACGTCGTGAGGCTAAGACTTGTCCCGTAAATGATCTTTGAGTCGCCCTGGGCAGGGTCGGTCGCGGTGCGATCCGCTGGCTTATCCGGCGAGGGCGAGGTTGTGCAGGCGGGCGATGCCGAGCATGGCTTGGTGCACTCCGTCGCCTTTGAGG
>NZ_JBFRER010000061.1:0-41557 GCF_052114405.1 Streptomyces sp. M-16
CGCCAGCGCCCCGCGTAGGCGTCGCCGCCGCGCCGGGCCGACCGCCAGGCGGCGGCCAGGTCGTCCCCGTACTCCCGCGGCGGTTCCTCGCTCAGCAGCGCCACCAGCTCCGCGGCCCGCCGCGCGCCCAGTGCCTCCGTACCGTCCAGCAGCGCCCGCGCCAGCCGCGGATGCAGCCCCAGCCGGGCCATCCGCAGTCCGCGCGGGGCCGGCCGGCCCGTGGGGTCGACCGCGCCGACGACCGACAGGACCTCCCTTGCGGCGGCCATGGCCCCGGCCGGCGGCGGGTCCAGCAGGGCCAGACCGGAGGCGTCCGGATCGCCCCAGCAGGCGGCCTGGAGCGCGAACGCCGCCAGGTCCGCGGTGCGGATCTCGGGGGAGGGGAAGGAGGGCAGCCGCGCGTCCTCCGCCTCCGCCCAGCAGCGGTAGACCGTTCCCGGCGCCTCACGCCCGGCCCGCCCGGCCCGCTGCCGGCCCGCGGCGCGGGACGCCCGTACGGTGGCCAGCGAGCCCAGGCCCCGCGCGTGGTCCACGCGGGGTTCGCGGGCGAGCCCGGAGTCCACGACCACCCGTACGCCGGGCACGGTCAGGCTCGACTCCGCGACGGCGGTCGCCAGGATCACCCGGCGGTGCGCCGCCGGCGTCAGCGCCGCGTCCTGGACGGCGGCGGCCGCCCGGCCGTGCACCTGGAGCACCTCCGCCCCCACCGCGCCCAGCTGCCCGGCGACCCGGGTCAGCTCACCCACACCGGGCAGGAAGCACAGCACGTCGCCGGAACGTTCCGCCAAGGCCCGCCGGACCACCGACGCCACGTGCGTCAGCTGTGCCGGGTCCACGCGCATCCCGTGCGGGGGCCGCACCGGCCGGGCCGGCGGTGCCCACACGGTCTCCACCGGGTACGAGACACCCGCGGCCTCGACCACCGGGGCGGGGTCCCCGTCCGCGCCGCCGAGCAGCCGGGCCCAGCCCGCCGCGTCGGTGGTCGCGGAGGCCGCCACCAGCCGCAGCTCCGGACGCAGGGCCTCGCGCACGTCGAGGAGGAAGGCGGCGGCGGTGTCGGCGTCCAGGTGCCGCTCGTGGCACTCGTCCAGGACCACCACGTCCACGCCGGGCAGCTCCTGGTCCCGCTGGAGCCGCTGGAGCAGGACACCGGTGGTGACCACCTCCACGCGGGTCGAGGGGCCCACGACCCGCTCCCCGCGCACGGTGAAGCCCACCGAGGCGCCCGGCTGCTCGCCCAGCAGCCACGCCATCCGCCGCGCGGCGGCCCGGGCGGCGATCC
The DNA here is from genome assembly GCF_052114405.1 of Streptomyces sp. M-16. Taxonomy (NCBI): domain Bacteria; kingdom Bacillati; phylum Actinomycetota; class Actinomycetes; order Kitasatosporales; family Streptomycetaceae; genus Streptomyces; species Streptomyces sp. M-16. Next base: position 1,283 of record NZ_JBFRER010000061.1, read on the forward strand.
GCCGCGGCTCGGCCACCAGCACCCGGCGCTCCGGGCCGCCCCCCACCAGCCCCGCGAGCACCAGGGGCACCAGCGTGGTCTTACCGGTACCCGGCGGGGCGCACAGCACCGCCGCGCCCCGGTCCTCCAGGGCGGAGACGAGCGCGGGCAGGGCCTCCCGTACGGGCAGGGCGTCGAGGGCGGCGCTGCGGATCATGTCAGTCGCGCTCGCAGACGAAGATCGCGGTTCCCGGGATCAGGTTGCCGCGCAGCGGGGACCAGCCGCCCCACTCCTGGGTGTTCCACGCGGGCCACTCCGGCTCCACCAGGTCGAGCAGGCGGAACCCGCCCCCGACCACGTCCCGGACCCGGTCGCCGAGGGTGCGGTGGTGCTCGACGTAGACGGCGCGCCCCTGCTCGTCCTGCTCGACGTACGGGGTCCGGTCGAAGTAGGAGGCGGCGACGGAGAGGCCCTCCGGGCCGGGCTCGTCGGGGAAGGCCCAGCGCAGCGGGTGGGTGACGGAGAAGACCCAGCGGCCGCCGGGGCGCAGTACCCGGTGGACCTCGCGCATCACGTTCACCGGGTCGGCGACGAAGGGGACGGCCCCGTAGGCCGAGCAGGCCAGGTCGAAGGATCCGTCGCGGAAGGGCAGCCGGCCGGCGTCGGCCTCGACGAGCGGGACGTCGCCGCCGATGCGCAGGGCGTGCTGGAGCTGGCGGTGGGAAAGGTCCAGGGCCACGGGCCGGGCGCCGCGGGCGGCGAGCCAGCGCGAGCACTGGGCGGCCCCGGCGCCGATCTCCAGGACGTCCTTGTCCTTGAGGGAGGCGGCGGGCCCCAGCAGGGCGGCCTGCTCCTCGTCGAGGCCCTCCGGACCCCAGACGAAGCGGTCGTCGCCGAGGAAGGCGCCGTGTTCGCTCTGGTAGTCGTCGGCGTTGCGGTCCCACCAGCCGCGGCTCGCCCGGCTGCTCTCCGCTTCCCCGGCGTCACGCCGGGTGGCCTCGGCGTCGTCCCCGTCGGCGCCTTCGGCGTCGTACGCGTCTTCGGGGGCGTAGTCCTCTTGGTTCATGGGGCCCGTCGTCGTAGTCTGCGGATGGGTTCTGGATTGCTCATCGGGGCGTCCCCGCCCACGAATTGTGCCGGTTGTGCGGCGATCTGCCCGCAGTGTGCGCCTTCGCGCATTGACCCTGTCCGGCTGCCCCCGTATGCTACAAGTTGCGCTGCGAGCCTGTGCTCCTCAGACCTAGCAGGCTGCGCTTGCTTCTGTTGATGTCCCCTCGGTTTTCGAGGCCCTGCCGCTTTGGCGGAACTGGGGCTTCCTTGGCTGTCCGGCTTCGGCAGTTGCCGATTAGGGCTCCCGGCGTAGCAGTACCTACGACTTTCTGTCCGTAACCGGAGCCCTTTCCCACATGACGAGCAGCACCGAGACCACCGCCACCACCCCTCCGCAGGTAGCGGTCAACGACATCGGCGACGCGGACGCGTTCCTCGCGGCCATCGACGAGACGATCAAGTACTTCAACGACGGCGACATCGTCGACGGCGTCATCGTCAAGGTGGACCGGGACGAGGTTCTCCTCGACATCGGTTACAAGACGGAGGGCGTGATCCCGAGCCGCGAGCTCTCGATCAAGCACGACGTCGACCCGAACGAGGTCGTCAAGGTCGGCGACGAGATCGAGGCCCTGGTTCTCCAGAAGGAGGACAAGGAAGGCCGCCTGATCCTGTCCAAGAAGCGCGCTCAGTACGAGCGTGCCTGGGGCACGATCGAGAAGATCAAGGAAGAAGACGGCATCGTCACCGGTACCGTCATCGAGGTCGTCAAGGGTGGTCTCATCCTCGACATCGGCCTCCGCGGCTTCCTGCCGGCCTCTCTCGTCGAGATGCGTCGCGTCCGCGACCTCCAGCCCTACGTGGGCAAGGAGCTCGAGGCGAAGATCATCGAGCTGGACAAGAACCGCAACAACGTGGTCCTGTCCCGCCGTGCCTGGCTCGAGCAGACCCAGTCCGAGGTTCGCCAGACGTTCCTCACCACCCTGCAGAAGGGTCAGGTCCGCTCCGGCGTCGTTTCCTCGATCGTCAACTTCGGTGCCTTCGTGGACCTGGGCGGCGTCGACGGTCTCGTGCACGTCTCCGAGCTGTCCTGGAAGCACATCGACCACCCGTCCGAGGTTGTCGAGGTCGGCCAGGAAGTCACCGTCGAGGTCCTCGACGTCGACATGGACCGCGAGCGTGTCTCCCTGTCGCTGAAGGCGACGCAGGAAGACCCGTGGCAGCAGTTCGCCCGGACCCACCAGATCGGTCAGGTCGTCCCGGGTAAGGTCACCAAGCTGGTTCCGTTCGGTGCGTTCGTCCGCGTGGACGAGGGCATCGAGGGTCTGGTCCACATCTCCGAGCTGGCCGAGCGCCACGTGGAGATCCCGGAGCAGGTCGTCCAGGTCAACGACGAGATCTTCGTCAAGGTCATCGACATCGACCTTGAGCGTCGCCGGATCTCGCTGTCGCTGAAGCAGGCCAACGAGTCCTTCGGTGCCGACCCGGCGTCGGTCGAGTTCGACCCGACCCTGTACGGCATGGCCGCGTCCTACGACGACCAGGGCAACTACATCTACCCCGAGGGCTTCGACCCCGAGACCAACGACTGGCTCGAGGGCTACGAGACCCAGCGCGAGACCTGGGAGCGCCAGTACGCCGAGGCGCAGGTCCGCTTCGAGCAGCACCAGGCGCAGGTCATCAAGAGCCGCGAGGCCGACGAGGCCGCTGCTGCCGAGGGCGCTGCCGCCCCGGCCGCCGGTGGCAGCACCGGTGGCGGCGCCAGCATCTCCGGCGGTTCGTACTCCTCCGAGGGTGCGGACGAGACCTCCGGCGCCCTGGCGTCGGACGAGGCCCTGGCCGCGCTCCGCGAGAAGCTGGCCGGCGGCCAGAGCTGATCGCAGCGCAGCACAGGCGTCGCGCCACGGCGTGAGCTGAGCTGAAAGACGAGGCCCGTCCCCTCCGGGGGGCGGGCCTCGTCGCGTTGTTCTTCCTGTGAAAGCCGCCAACTGGGGAATGGCCGGGCGTCCTTGGACGTTGGCACCGGAGAACACGGCGCGAGGGAGGAGTGGTGAGGGTGCTTGATCCACAGGGTCTGTACGAATGGGACGCCAAGGGCCTGGCGGTGGCCGACCTGGCGCTCGCCCAGGACTCGGCCGGGCTGGTCATGCTCTACCACTTCGAGGGGTACATCGACGCGGGCGAGGCCGGCGAGCAGATCGTCGAGCGGCTCCTGGAGACCCTGCCGCACCAAGTGGTGGCCCGCTTCGACGCGGACCGGCTGGTGGACTACCGGGCCCGGCGCCCGCTGCTGACCTTCAAGCGCGACCACTGGACGGATTTCGAGGAACCCCGGCTGGACGTCCGCCTCGTCCAGGACGCCACCGGCGCGCCCTTCCTGCTGCTCTCCGGCCCCGAGCCGGACGTGGAGTGGGAGCGCTTCGCCGTCGCCGTCCGCCAGATCGTCGAGCGGCTCGGAGTCCGGCTCTCGGTCAACTTCCACGGCATCCCCATGGGCGTCCCGCACACCCGTCCCGTCGGCATCACCCCGCACGGCAACCGGACCGACCTGATGCCCGGCCACCGCAGCCCCTTCGACGAGGCGCAGGTACCCGGCAGCGCCGAGTCGCTGGTGGAGTTCCGCCTCGGCCAGTCCGGGCACGACGTGCTGGGCGTCGCCGCCCACGTACCGCACTACGTCGCCCGCTCCGCGTACCCGGACGCCGCGCTCACCGCGCTGGAGGCGATCACCGCCGCGACCGGGCTGGTCCTGCCGGCCGTCGCGCACGCCCTGCGCACCGAGGCGCACCGCACGCAGACCGAGATCGACCGGCAGATCCGCGAGGGCGACGAGGAGCTGGTCAGCCTGGTCCAGGGCCTGGAGCACCAGTACGACGCCGCGGCCGGGGCCGAAACCCGGGGGAACATGATCGCCGAGCCCGCCGAGATCCCGTCGGCGGACGAGATCGGCCGCGAGTTCGAGCGCTTCCTCGCCGAGCGCGAGGGTGAGGCGTAGGCGGCCGGGTACGGCGTGGGTGGGGCGGGTGGTCCTGGGGGGCCTGGTCTTCGCGGGCCGGCGGGGCCTAGGGTGCAGAACATGCTGAAAGTGGGCCTGACAGGCGGAATCGGTGCCGGCAAGAGCGAGGTCTCGCGGCTGCTGGCGGGGTACGGGGCGGTCGTCGTGGACGCCGACCGGATCGCACGGGAGGTCGTGGAGCCCGGTACCCCCGGGCTCGCGGCCGTGGTGCGGGCCTTCGGGGACGGCGTGCTGGCCGCCGACGGGGCGCTCGACCGGCCCAGGCTGGGAGCGGTCGTCTTCGCTGACCAGGAGCGGCTCCGGACGCTGAACGCGATCGTCCACCCGCTGGTCGGGGCCCGGTCCGCCGAGCTGGAACGGGCCGCGGGGCCCGACGCGATCGTGGTGCACGACGTACCGCTGCTCGCGGAGAACGGCCTCGCCCCCCTGTACGACCTCGTCGTGGTCGTGGACGCCGCCCCCGCCACCCAGCTGGCCCGGCTCACCGCGTTGCGCGGCATGACCGAGGAGGAGGCGCGGGCCAGGATGGCGGCGCAGGCCACGCGGGAACAGCGGCTGGCGGTGGCCACGCTGGTCATCGACAACGACGGGCCGCTGGAGGCGCTGGAGCCGCAGGTGCGCGCGGTGTGGAAGGAACTCGTGGCGCGGGCGGCGGGGTCCGTGGCTCCGCAGGTCCCGGCCGGCGACTGAGGCCGCCCGGTCGGCCGGCGGTGTGGAACAGGCGCAGCGGCGGGGGGCGTTGAACGCGCCCCCGGAGGGAAGGAAAGACATCGTGTCCGATACCCCGCCCCCGCCGCCCCAGCAGCCGCCCGCCCCGGGCGCGGGCTCGGGCCCGCAGGAGACCAGCCCCGAGACCCACGTCATCGACTACCGGGCCGCCGAGCGGCTGCTCGCCGCCCGCGACCCGCGCGGCGCGCTCCGGCTCCTCGACTCCGTGATAGCCGCCCACCCCGAGAACACCGCGGCCCGGCTGCTGCGCGCCCGGGCCTTCTTCGCGTCGGCGCAGCTGCGGTCGGCGGAGCGGGAGTTCACGCTGGTGCTGGAGCGCGAGCCGGACAACGCCTTCGCCCACTTCGCGCTCGCCCGGACCCACGAGCGGTCCGGGCGGCACGAGCAGGCGCGGCGCCACTTCCGGCTCGCCGCCGCCCTCGACCCGCAGCCCGAGTACCTGGCCGCGGCCCGTTTCGAGAAGTGACTCAGAGGCGGCGGCGGGGAGGCTCGTACGGGGGCACGTCCGGGCCCGGCTGGTAGTGCGGCCCCTGGTGGATGTGCCGCACGACGACGGCCATGTCCACCGCCGCGACCAGCACGAGGACCGCGCACGCCGCCGCCCACCCGGGAAGGCCGGCCATCGAGAAGACGGCCGTCCCGGCGGCTCCCCACAGGAGCCCCCACAGACTCAGCCAGAGCCGCAGGCGCAGCGGGCTGCGGGCGGTCACCGGCTCGTTTCCGGTACGCATGGTCATCGCCTCCCGTCCATGGTCCCACCGCAGGGGGCCAGGGGGCCAGGGGGCCAGGGGGCAGGGATCAGGGGTGATGCCGTACGGGTGCACGCCCGGCCCGAAGGAACGGTGCCGGCCGCCGGCTGCCGGACGGACTCCTTCCAGTCAGACCTTTCCGGCGCCGGCGGCTGCGGATCCGGCGCCGGCCGCTCCATCCGCCCCGGCCGCTCGGGCCGCCGTCACCGGAGGGTGTCCRTGCAGGTCAGCGGCGGTTGTCAGCGGGCCCGCCTAGACTCGGCGGCAGTGGATCCGCCATGACCGGGCGGGGCCGGAGACCTGGGAGGGGGCGCCGTGAGCACGCCGCAGACCATGCCGCAGCAGTACCGGCAGGGGCCGCCGCCCGTGCCCCCGTCGCCGCTGCTCCGCCGGGCCGTCGTGTTCCTTCCCGCTGCCGTCCCCCGTGAGGGCCGGGTGGCCTTCTGGTGCCCCGAAGGGGATCCGCTGCCCGAGACCGGCACCCCCGGCCCGCTCCAGGTGGTCCGGCCGCACGGCGCGGGGGTGCGTACCCGTACCGTGCCCGCCGTGACCCTGTCCGTGGCCGAGGCCCTGCCCGTGCTCGTCGGGGCGCCCCACAGCCCCACCGCCCATCCCGCCTCCCGTGCCTGGGGCACCGCCGCCCGGCTCGCGCTGTCCCTCACCGCGCGCGGCCGCCTGCTGCCGGGGCTCACCCCCGACGGGGTCGACGCCTGGCGGGCCGGGCCCCTCGACGCCGAGGACGTCGCGTACCTGCGCGCCCTCGCGGCCGCCCTCCCCCACGAGGCGTACGCCACCCCGCTCCCCGGCCGCCGCCCGCTGACGCTGCCCGAACCGGAGGCCCTGGTCCGGGCGTTCCTCGACGCCGTGGCCGACACCCTGCCCCGTACGCCGGCCGCGCCGTTCGCCGCCGGGCGGCCGTTCGCCGCGCGGGAGCCGCAGCGGGTGCCGGGGATACGGGAGTGGGCCACGCAGGTCGCGGCCGGCGCCGATGCGGGGGTGGGCATCTCGCTGCGGCTCGACCTGTCCTCCTTCCGCCTGTTCGACGAGGCCGAGCCGGAGGACGTACGCCGTGCCGGAGCCGCCGTCGTCCAGGTGCACAGCCTCGCCGACCCGACCCTGGTGACCGATGCCGGGCTGCTGTGGGCCGGGGCGGCCGCCGCCGGATTCGGCCCCCGCGCCCGGATCGACGCCGTGCTCGCGCTGCGCCGGGCCGCCCGGGTCTGGCCGCCGCTGCTGCGCCTGCTCGACCAGCCCGTGCCCGACGCCCTGGCCCTGTCCGACCCGGAGCTCGAAGACCTGCTGGGCGCCGCCGCGCCCCGCCTCGCGGCGGCCGGAGTAACGGTCCACTGGCCGCGCGAGCTGGCCCGTACGCTCTCGGCGACCGCCGTCGTACGGTCCACCGCGCCCGGTTCCGCCACCGACGGCACCGCGTTCTTCGACGCGGCGGCGCTGTTCGCCTTCTCCTGGGAGCTGGCCCTGGGCGGGGACCGGCTCACCCCGGGCGAGATGGACGCCCTCGCGCAGGCGCACCGGCCCGTGGTCCGGCTGCGCGACCGGTGGGTGCGCGTCGATCCGGAGCTGGTGCGCAAGGCGCGCAAGCGGGAGCTGGGGCTGCTGGACCCGGTGGACGCGCTGGCCGTCGTGCTGAGCGGGTCCGCCGAGGTCGACGGGGAGAGCGTGCCGGCCGTCCCGGTCGGGGCGCTCGCCGCGCTGCGCGAGCGGCTGACCGGGGAGCCGGCGCCGGTCGCGGTGCCCGCGGGGCTGAGGGCGACGTTGCGGGACTATCAGCTGCGGGGTCTGGCCTGGCTGGACCTGATGACCTCGCTCGGGCTGGGCGGCTGTCTCGCCGATGACATGGGTCTGGGCAAGACCGTCACGCTGATCGCCCTGCACCTGCACCGTGCCCGGCCCGAGCCGACCCTGGTGGTCTGCCCGGCGTCCCTGCTGGGCAACTGGCAGCGGGAGATCGAGAAGTTCGCGCCGGGGACGCCGGTGCGCCGCTTCCACGGAGCGGGCCGCAGTCTGGACGGGCCGGGCGGCGGTTTCGTGCTCACCACCTACGGCACCATGCGCGCCGCGGCCGCCCAGCTGGCCGGGCAGAGCTGGGGCATGGTCGTCGCCGACGAGGCCCAGCACGTCAAGAACCCGCACTCGGCGACCGCGAAGGCGCTGCGGACCATCCCGGCCCCGGCCCGCGTGGCCCTGACGGGCACCCCGGTCGAGAACAACCTCTCGGAGCTGTGGGCCCTGCTCGACTGGACCACCCCGGGTCTGCTGGGTCCCCTGACCACCTTCCGGGCCCGCCACGCCCGTCCGGTGGAACACCAGCAGGAGGAGGACGGGGGCAACGAGGCGGCGGTCGCCCGGCTGGCGGCGCTGGTGCGGCCGTTCCTGCTGCGCCGCAAGAAGTCCGATCCGGGGATCGCCCCCGAGCTGCCGCCCAAGACCGAGACGGACCACCCGGTGTCCCTGACCCGGGAGCAGGCCTCGCTCTACCAGGCGGCGGTGGAGGAGGCGATGGCGGTGATCGAGTCGAGCGAGGGCATGGAACGGCGCGGCATGATCATGAAGCTGCTGGCCTCGCTCAAGCAGATCTGCAACCACCCCGCCCAGTACCTGAAGGAGGATCCGCCCCGCATCCCGCACCGCTCGGGGAAGCTCGCCCTGCTCGACGAGCTCCTCGACACGATCCTGGCCGAGGACGGCTCGGTCCTGGTCTTCACCCAGTACGTGACCATGGCCCGGATCCTGGAGAAGCACCTCACCGACCGCGGCATCCCCTGCCGGCTCCTGCACGGCGGCACCCCCGTCGCCCGCCGCGAGGAACTGGTCGACCTCTTCCAGTCCGGCGAGGTCCCCGTCTTCCTGCTCTCCCTCAAAGCCGCCGGCACCGGCCTGAACCTCACCCGCGCCGGGCACGTCGTCCACTACGACCGCTGGTGGAACCCCGCCGTCGAGGAACAGGCCACCGACCGCGCCTACCGCATCGGCCAGACCCAGCCCGTCCAGGTCCACCGGATCATCGCCGAGGGCACCGTCGAGGACCGCATCGCGGAGATGCTGGAGGCCAAGCGCGCCCTGGCCGACGCCGTGCTGGGCTCCGGCGAGTCGGCGCTGACCGAGCTGACCGACCGGGAGCTGGCCGATCTCGTCTCCCTGCGGAGGCCGGCGTGATCACCGCGCGCGACGACCGCCGCCGCACCTTCGAGACGGTGCCCGCGGGCGTGGAGGCGATCACCTGGTGGGGGCGTGCCTGGGTGGCCGCCCTGGAGGAGCGCGCACACGACGCCGCCCGGCTCGCGCGGGGCCGTGCGTACGCCGCCGAGGGCCACGTCGACGCGGTCACGGTCACCCCGGGCCGGATCGTGGCGTACGTGCGGGGCAGCCGGGCCCGCCCGTACCGGACCGAGCTGTCGCTGGACGCCTTCACCGACACCGAGTGGGCCGAGGTCCTGGAGGAGGTGGCGGCGGACCCGACAGCCCTGGGAGCCCTGCTGGAACGGGAGGTCCCGCAGTCCCTCGCGGGGACGGTCCTGCCCGGCGCGGGCGAGCTCGTCGTGCGCTGCTCCTGCCCGGACGTGGGGCGGCCGCCCTGCAAGCACGCCGCGGCCCTCTGCTACCGGGCGGCCCGGCTGCTGGACGCGGACCCCTTCGTCCTGCTGCTCCTGCGCGGCCGCGGGGAGCGCGAGCTCCTGGAGGAGCTGGCCCGGCGCAACGCGGCCCATGCCGCCCGCGAACAGCCCGACGCCGCACCGGACTTCCCCGGCGTCCCCGCCCGCGCGGCGGTGGCCCGTACCGTCCTGCCCCCGCTGCCCGCCCCGCTCGCCGCGCCCGCCGCCGTCGGCCTGCCGCCCGCCTACCCGGCGGATCCGGCCGCCCCGGACCCGCTGGCCCTGGACCAGCTCGCCACCGACGCGGCCGCCCGTGCCCTCGTCCTGCTCGGCACCGGAGCCGACCCGACCGGCGGGCTCACGCCGTGGCAGGACGCCGTCCGGCTGGCCTCCGCGCATCCCACGGCCGGCCTCACCGGCGCAGCCCGCACCCTGTACCGGGACCTGGCCCGGGCCACCGGCCGCACCAGCACCGACCTGGCCCGCGCCGCCGCGGCCTGGCGCCAGGGCGGCCTGTCCGCGCTGACCGTCCTCGACGAGCCCTGGGATCCGCCGGCCGGTCCCTTCGACCGGGCCCGGCCCGCCCTCCTCGCCGCCGGGCAGGGCTCCTTCCGCCCCGAGCGCAACCGGCTCACCTCCGGCACCCGCCAGCTCCGCCTGAGCCGCGAGGGCCTCTGGTACGGCTACGAATCCCGTCCCCACAGCGACGACTGGTGGCCCGCCCCCGCCCCCGCCTCCACGGACCCCCTCACGGCCCTGCCCCGGTGACGGCTGCGGCCCACGTCGACAGGGCCGTGAAGTCGCGGTCACGGAGGCCGTGGCGGGGGTGGACGCGCAGCAGCAGGGCCGGGGACGGATGGTGGGCGGCCACCCACGCCCGGTCCTCCGGGGTGATCATGTCGTCGACCCAGGCGAAGGGGCGGCCGGCCGCCCAGTCCAGGAGGGGCCGGGTCTTCCAGAAGAGCCCGTCGGGGTCGCGGGCGAAGAGTTCCGGCCACTCGATGACCGGAAGATCGTCGGGAAGGCCTATGCGCGGGGCGATCAGGGTGTTGGCCTGGTGCGTCCAGGCCGTGGCCCAGGCGAGGTCGAAGGGCAGGGCCAGCAGCCGGGCCCCGTGGGTGGGGTGGAGACGCACCCGCAGGCCGCGCCGGGCGCGGCGGGACTCCGGGTCGCGGTAGGAGAGCCAGACGTCGGGGCGCATGCGGTGGCTCGCGTACCCGCGCAGGGCGGCGAAGGGGTCGCGGAAGGGGTTGAGGGGGCCGTCCACGTCCAGGAGCAGCAGCGGTCGTTCCGTCATGAAGTAGGCACTACCCAGTACACGATGGAGTGAAATACCTACCGGCTCTATAACCCGAATGGGTTCACGGCGTTGTTTCCGGTGCGGGCGAGATGCCCCGAACCCCTCCGGAAAGCAGGAAATCTGATGCGTCACAGTCGTCGGAATGGCTTGATCGCGGCGATGGTCGCGGGCGGTGGACTGGCGGTCGCGGGGGTGGGTGCCCTCGCCCACGCCGACGCGGACGCGGGCGGGCGTGCCGAACGCTCGCCGGGCCTCCTCTCGGGGAACCTGGTGCAGTTGCCCGTGCACGTCCCCGTGAACGCGTGCGGGAACACGGTGAGCGTCGTCGGGGTGCTCAATTCCGCGAGCGGCAACCGCTGTGCCAACGGGTCCGGGGGCGAGGCGAATCCGCGGCCGCGGCCCGCCGGTTCGGCCTCCTCCGCGCAGGGGGCGGCATCCGCGTCCGGCAACGCGGGAGGAGCGGTCGCCGACGGGCGCGGAAAGGATTCCCCGGGACTGCTCTCCGGCAACGGCCTCCAGCTCCCGGTCGACCTGCCGCTCAACGTCAGCGGCAACTCGGTGAGCGTGGTCGGGGTCGGCAACGCCTCCCAGGGGAACACCTCCGCCAACGGGCAGCAGCCCCCGACCGGCGGCAAGCCGGCCCAGCCGCCCGTCGCCGTGCGGCCCGTCACCCCGCCGGCCGCGCCCGCCCCGGCCGTACCCCCGCGCCACACCTCGGCCCTGGCCCACACGGGCTCCGAGGGCCTCGGCTACCTGCTGTCCGGCGGCGGCGTCCTGCTGCTCGGCGGGGTCGTGCTCTACCGCCGGTTCCGCCTGAACTAGGACCAGGCCCCGTCGACCCGATGGGGGGTCAGGCGTCCACGGGCTGCCAGGCCGGGCCGTCCCCGTCCTGGCGGACGTGTCCGAAGACCACGTCGGCGAAGTGGACGCCGAAGCCGATCGTGTCGGGCTGCGCCAGCTCGGCGACGAGACGGCGGCGGTGACCGGCGGTCAGGGCGGGGTCGTGGTCGAAGGCCGAGGACCACTCCGGGTGGTCGATCTGGATCGGGGAGTGCACCGCGTCGCCGAAGGCGATCAGGCGACGTCCGCCCCCGGTGATGACGTACTCGGCGTGCCCGACGGTGTGGCCGGGGGTGATCCGGACGTGGACGCCGGGGAAGATCTCCTGCCCGTCCGTGATCGTGCGGACCTGCGGCGCCATGGCCGCGACCTGCTCGCCCGTGCCCTGGGCCTCCAGCAGGTCGCGCCGCTCCCACTCCGGCCCGGAGACCAGGAGGTCGGCGTGGGCGAACAGGAACCCGTCGCCGCCGGGGGCGGGAAGGGACGCCCAGCCGAGGTGGTCGACGTGCAGGTGGGTGAAGGCCACCGCCTCGACGTCCTGCGGGCGGCGGCCGAGTTCGGCCAGGTGGTGCGGGAGGGCGCCCCCGTGGACCGTGGCGAGGGGGCCGTCCGGGGCCTCGTACGTCCGCGGGCCGAAGCCCGCGTCGATCAGGAGCGCGCGGTCGCCGTGCTCCACCAGCAGGCTGCCGATGCTCCCCACGAGGTGGYCGTCGGCGTCCAGGTACTCCGGGTGCGCGGCCCACGTCTCCTCGGTGGTGTCCTGGAGCAGTGGTAGCGGCCGGAGCCGCACATCGCCGTCCGGAACGTACGTCACCTTCGTGTCGCCGAGCCGTATCGAGCGGATTCCCGCCGGCCGGCTCCGTCGTCCGTCCCGGGCGTCCCGAGTCACCTGGTCCACCTGAGTCACCGTCACATCGGCCATGGGGCATCTCCCTTGATTTCGCGTCAGTCCGCCGCGGTCCGTCCCGCGGCGACGGCGCCCACCATAAACATCAAGCTCGAATCATTCAAGCTGTAAATATTTAAGCTTGACGGGTTTGATAGGCTGGCGGCATGACGACGTCACCCGATCCACAGCCCATCGCCGAGCGACAGCTGTGCGGTCTGGTGAACGGACTGGCCCAGCGGATCACCGACCACGTACGGGTGCGCGCCGCAACCCTGGGCCTCACCGCGGCCCAGGCGACCGCACTGCGCGAGATGAGCGGGCCGATGACCATGCGGGAGCTGGCCGAACGCATGACCTGCGAGCCCTCCAACACCACCTTCGTCGTCGACAAGCTGGAGAAGCAGGGCCTGGTCGAGCGCCATCCGCACCCCACCGACCGCCGGGCCAAGCACCTCGTCCTCACGGCCGAGGGCGCCGCGCTGCGGACGCGCCTGCTCGAACTCCTCGTCGTGGACTCCCCCCTGTCCGGGCTCACCGAGCAGGAGAAGCGGGTCCTGCACCAACTGCTGGAGCAGGCCGTCACCTTGCCGTGAACCGGTGTCAGGCGGCCGTGCGCCAGCCGTCCAGCACCGCGTCGATCCGGGGCGCCAGACGGGCGCGGGCTGCGAACCGGGGGACACCGGACATCAGCAACGCGTCGTACTCGGTGTCGGTGTGCCGCACGGCGGCCCGTACCGCCACCGACACCGCCTGCTCGTCCAGGGCCCGGCCCGCGGCGGTGCGGCCGACCCGGCCGCTGCCGCGCACGGAGGCGTGGGCGGCGATCGCCCGCGCCCGCTCCGGAGGACATCCGGGGAACAGCCGCAGGATCTCGGCGGCGAACGCCGCCGTGAACCGGACGTCCTCGGCCGCGCGCCGCGCCCGGTCGCGCTCCCGGCGGCGGGCCCGGGCCTCGGCGTCCGCGAGGCAGGCGCGTTCGGCGCGGGCCAGGGCCGCGTCCTCGACCAGCAGGCCCTGGCGTTCGTAACGACGTCGGCGCCGGTGCCGGCGCACGACGACGGCGGAGAGCGAACTGGCCTCCCGGGCGCGGCGGGTGAGCGCGGCATCGCCCCGCGGCAGGTACACCAGGTGCCCCAGATCGGCACAGTCCAGGCAGCGGGGCACACCGGCCTCGCGCACCAGACGGCGCAGCGGACCCCGACGGCATTCGGCGCAGTGGATCTGCTTCAGTGACTCGAAAACGACGAGACTCATGCCGTTGTGATACCGCCGGGCGGTGCGCATATCACCTTGTCCGGAAAGGCAATCGGCCCTTCGTGACATCGGCCCGGACCTCGTGAGGTCCTCCTGGCGCGCACGCCCGCGGGGCCGTGCCGTGGTGACCCCCGTCCGCCACGGCACGGCCCCGCGGGCCCGCCCCCGCCGTGGTCCTCAGACCAGGCGGCGTATCTCGCCGCGCACCCGGTAGAAGCCCCCGGACGCCGGGTGCAGTCCGTCCACCACGTACCGGGCTCCGGCCTCCCGGATCCCGCGCGGGAACTGGACGTTCCAGGAGGGCTCGAAGCCCTCGGACACCACCTGCACGCGCATCCGGCCGCCCTGCTGCACGCACTCGACGACCACCGTGCCCGTCGGGACCGCGGCCACCGAGACCGTGGCCACCGCCGCGGCCGAAGCCGCCGGGGTGAACACCGGCAGGGCCGCGGCCGACTTGACGTCCACAGGCGCCGGGACGGAACCCTGCTGGGCCGCCGCGATCGCCGCCTCGCTCGCGTCCACGCACACCAGGGACCCGTCCGTGGTGACCAGGTAGAGCCGCCCGTCCAGGTACTGCATGGACAGGGCCGAACCGCTGCCCGTGCCCAGCTTCCAGAGCCTGTTCCCCTCGGCGTCGAAGCAGTACACCGACGAGGCGAGGTCACCGGCGAACACGTGCCGTCCGTCCGGGGAGGTCGCGCAGGAGTACACGGCCGCGTCGCACCGGTACGAGGCCTCCACCGCGCCCGTCGCCTTCGACAGCCGCTGCACGCTGTTGCGGCCCGTCCCCGCGTACACCGCGTCCCGCTCCTGCCAGCCGAACAGCACCGAGCCGCTGGTGTTCGTGTGCCACAGCTGGCCACCGCCGTCGGGGGCGTAGGCCGTCACCCCCTGGCTGTGTCCGTGGTAGACGGCCCGGTCGTCGGCCCGGACCATCCAGGCGTTGGACCCCGAGGACCTGCGCGACCACTGGAACTCGTCCTCGTGGTCGATGACCGTCAGACCGCCGTTGCGGTCCGCGACGTTCAGCACGCCCTCGCGGATGTCGAGCCAGAAGATGTCCACGTCCGCCGCGATGTCGTACGCCCCGAACGGCACCTTGGAGGACAGGTCGTACACCGTGCCGTCGTCGCAGCCCGCGTATATCCAGAACTCGTCCGCGACCAGGCACTTCACTCCGTCCGGTAGCGAGTAGCGGGCCARCACCTCACCGCCGTGGCTCACCGTGTAGACGTCGCCCGCCTGGTTGCCGACCCAGCAGCGGTCCTCGTCCACGTGGATGCCGAAGGCCGCGGAACCGGTGCGGAAGCGCCACAGCACCGGCGCCACGGCGCGCGCCGTGGACGGCGCCGAGGTGACCTGCCGACGGGTCACCGCCCGGGCCGCCCGGGCCCCCCGCACCGCCGGCGCGTACCCCTTGCGGACCTTCTCGCCGATCTTCTTGGCGGCCGCGGCGCGGGCCTTGTCCGGCGTCGGGAACGAGGAGCCCTGCAACTGGCCGGTCGCGCCGATGCGCCCGTAACGCACCGATACCTCGGTGCCGTCGACGGTCACCTCGTAGAACTTGTGCGCCGCGCCGTCCTCCTGGGACAGCTCCAGGTACGTCGTCTCCCGAGCCATGACAGACCCCTCCCCACGAGCCGGGCCAACGGCTCCTTCTCACCGGTGATCCCTCGTGAAAAAAGCTAAGGGCCACCACTGACAATGGGTTCGTGAAGCTCGAAGCGATCACCTGGCAGCGGATGGCGGAGCGGCTCGCCGGCCACCTCGACGACGCCCGTGCGGGCTCTGACGGCGGCGCCGGGACCGGGGTCTGGCAGCGCGTCGGCATCGACGGCGCGCCCGCCGCCGACACCGGGCTGCTCGCGGGCCGGCTCGCCGACGCGCTGCGGCTGCGCGGCCGTTCGGTGCTCGTGGTCGCGGCCGGGGGGTTCCTGCGGCCGGCCTCGCTCCGCTTCGAGTTCGGGCGGGAGGACGTGGACGCGTACCTCGGCGGCTGGTACGACACCGGCGCGCTGTGGCGCGAGGTCTTCGGCCCGACCGATCCCGGCGGCACCGGACGGGTGTTGCCCGACCTCTGGGACCCGGTGACCGACCGTGCCACCCGCAGCCCCTACGTCGAACTGCCCGCCGACGGCGTCCTGATCGTGCACGGCTCCCTCCTGCTGGGCCACTGGTTCCCCTTCGACCTCAGCGTGCACATCAGCCTCTCGCCGGGGGCTCTGRCCCGCCGTACGGAGGAGGGCGCGCGCTGGACCCTGCCCGCCTTCGCCCGCTACGCCCGCGAGACGGAGCCGGCCTCGGCCGCCGACGTGCTGGTACGGGCGGACGACGCGCGGCACCCGGCGTGGACCGGGTGCYCCGGCCGGGCGGAGACCGGGTGACCGGTGCCCCGTGGGGCGTTGCCCGGACGGGCGGGGTCGGCCGGGGCAGGGTCGCACGGGGGCAGGGTCGACCACGGCCGGGTCGCGCGGCACCGGGTCGCACGGGGCAGGCCGCGCGGGGCAGGCCCGCGCGGGGCCGGGCCGAGCAGGGCCAGGCCGGCCGATGCCGGGGCGGCCGAGGTCGGGGCCGGTCCGGGTGTCAGGGGCGGCCGCCGATGCGGGTGACCGCCTCGGCCGCCGCGCGGCAGCCCGCCCGGGCCGCTTCCGCCGGGTCGGAGCCCGCGAGCCGGGCCGCGAGGAAGCCACCGGTGAAGGCGTCGCCGGCACCGGTGGTGTCCACCGCCTCGGCGGGCTCCGCCGCGACCTCCGCGGTGATCCGGCCCGCCTCGGCGACGAGCGCCCCGCCCGTGCCCCGGGTCACCACCACGAGCGGCACCCGCCGGCTCAGCTCCTCCGCCGCGCGAGCCACCCCGGCCGGCTCCGGCAGCCCCGCCAGCAGCCGGGCCTCGTCCTCGTTCGGCAGGAGCGCGCCGACCCCCGCCACGGCGGCCATGAACCGTTCGGGACCCAGCGCCGCCAGGAACCCCGCCGAAGCGGGGTCCACGCTGACCGGGACGCCCCGCGTCCGGGCCGCCCGCAGCGCGACCAGGGCCAGTTCCCGGCTGCTGTCCGCGAAGAAGAGGTAGCCCGACAGGTGCAGGTGCGCGGCGCCGTCCAGCAGTGCGGGCGCCCAGTCGGCGGGGGACAGCCGCAGCGAGGCCCCGCTGTCGGTCAGGAAGGTCCGCTCCGCGTCCTTGCCGACCAGGGCCACCACCGTGCCGGTCGGTTCCGTCGGGTCCACCACCAGCCGCGGCCGCACCCCCGCGTCGACCAGGGCCCGCTCGTGCCAGCGCGCCGATTCGGCGCCCACCCGCGCGAGGAGGCGTACCTCGGCCGTCCCCGTGCGGGCCGCCCAGCAGGCCGCGTTGGCGCCCGCGCCGCCCGGCAGGGTGCGGATCCTGGCGGCGGTGTCGGTGGCCGGAGCCAGAGGCTCCGGATGTATCGCCACCACGTCCGTGACCACGTCGCCGACGACCACCAGCGCCCCCGGTGCCGCCGTCATGCGCGGGCCGCCCAGGCCCCGGCGATCCTCGCCCCGAGCCGCACGTTGCCCCGTACGGCGGCCAGGTTGGCCTCCAGCGAGGCCCCGCCGGTCGCCCGTACCAGGAAGTCCAGCAGGAACGGGGTCACCGCCTGCCCCGCGATCCCGCGCTCGCGGCACTCGGCGAGTGCCTCCGCCAGGACCCGGTCGTGCAGCCGCGGATCCAACTGCTCGGCCTCCGCCACCGGGTTGGCCACCAGCAGCGCCGAATCCGGGCCGCCGACGGCGTCCTGGGCGGCCATCACCGCCGCCACCTCCTCGGGCCCCTCCACCGTCCAGTCGACCGGCTCGCCGGAGTCGGCCAGGTAGAACCCGGGGAAGCGGTGCGTCCGGTAGCCGAGGATCCCCACGCCCAGGGTCTCCAGCCGCTGGAGGGTGGCCGGCACGTCCAGGATCGACTTCACCCCCGCGCACACCACCGTGATCCGGGTCCGCGCGAGCAGCGCGAGATCGGCCGACTCGTCCTGGGAGCGCGTCCACTCGCGGTGTACGCCGCCCAGCCCGCCGGTGGCGAACACCCGCAGCCCCGCCCGCGCGGCCAGCAGGGCCGTCGCGGACACCGTCGTCGCGCCGGTCGCCCCGGTCGCGAGGGCCGGGGCCAGATCCCGGTGGCCGAGCTTGCGTACGCCCTCACCCGCGGCGATCCGCTCCAGACGGGCCTTGTCCAGGCCCGCGTGGGCCACCCCGTCCACGACCGCGACCGTCGCCGGAACCGCGCCCTCCGCCCGGACCAGGGCCTCCAGTTCCAGGCCCACCTCCAGATTGCGGGGGCGCGGCAGCCCGTGCGCGATGATCGTCGATTCCAGTGCGACGACGGGCCTGCGCGCGGCGAGCGCCTCGCGCACCTCTTCCGACAGGACCGGGACCTCGGATGCTCTGTGCAGTGGCATGTCCCCATCCATGGCACGGGATTCGCGCCCCCAAACGCGCCGTCCGAGCTCCGGCGCGAACCCGTCCCGCGGAGCGGCCCCGCGGGCGACGGCGCGGTCGCCGCCCCGCAGTGCCCCCGCGTACCCGCCCGGCCGCGGGAGGGCGCTACCGCTCTGGCCGAAAAGGGGCGGGTGCCACATCCGCTCGACGGAGTGACGCGTCCGCCGCGTCGACGCTGGACGCTCTGGTCACCCCCCGCCCCGGGAGGGCCGGATTAGGCTGGCGCGCCATGAGCACCAGTGATCACACCGCCCCCGCCTCCTTCGCCGTGTCCGTCGCGGACGTCCCCGACTCCGCACTGGAGGTCGAGGACCTCGACCCGGCACAGATCGTCTCCGGCACCCCCGTGGTGACGGGCAAGGTCCTGTGGGAGGCCGAGGACGGCTCGCAGATCCGCGGGATCTGGCAGATCACCCCGGGCGTGGTCACCGACACGGAGGCCAACGAGCTGTTCGTCGTGGTCGGCGGCCGGGCCACGATCGAGGTGGAGGGCGGAGCGACCCTGGAGGTCGGTCCGGGTTCCGCGTGCGTGCTCCGGGAGGGCGACAGGACCACCTGGACCGTGCACGAGACGCTCCGCAAGGCCTACCACATCAGCTACTGACGCCCTGCGCGGGCGCCGGACGCACGGGGTGGCGCCGGGCGGTGAACAGGGCGAGCGCCGCCATCGGCAGCAGCAGCGCGGCGCCGATCGCGTTGAGCCAGCCGTAGCCCGCCTGGGACATGACCAGCCCGGCCGCCGCTCCGCCGATCCCGGCGGAAGCGTTCATGGTCAGGTCGCTCAGCCCCTGGACGGCGGCCCGTGCGGGCTGCGGCACCGAGTCGGTCAGCAGCGCCGATCCGGAGACCATCCCGGCGGACCACCCGAGGCCCAGCAGGAAGAGGCCGGCCGCGCTCTGGGCGTGGTTGCCTCCGGCGGTGCCGGCGAGCAGCGCGGCGAGCGAGAGCAGTCCGGCGGCCAGTCCGATCACGGAGAGCCGGCCGAGCCGGTCGGCGAGCCACCCCATGACGGGCGAGAAGGCGAACATGCCGGCGATGTGCCCGCTGATGACCAGGCCGACCAGCTTGAGGCCGGCGCCGTGGTGACCGAGATCGACGGGGGTCATCACCATGATCGAGACCATGGTGGTGTGGGCCACGGCGACGGTGAGCAGCGCGAGGCGGGCGCGCGGGGAGGCCCGGACGGCGCTGAACCCGGCGCGCAGCGAGCGGCTCTGACGGGACTGCTCATCGGGGCCGGCCAGCGCCCGTGCCGTCAGCAGCGGGTCCGGCCGCAGGAACACGGCGATCAGCGTGCCGGTGAGGACGAAGACGGCGCCGGCCCAGACGAAGGGACCCGCCGTCTGGGGTATGGAGGTTCCGGCGAAGCTGTCGCTGGCGGGGGCGGAGAGGTTGGGGCCGAGCACCGCGCCGACGGTGGAGGCCCAGACGACCACGGAGATGGCGCGGGCCCGCCGGTCGGGCGGTGCGAGGTCGGCGGCGGCGAAGCGGGCCTGGAGGTTGGCGGAGGACGCGGCGCCGAAGGCGGCCATGCCGAGCATGAGCAGCGGGAAGCTCTTGACGGAGGCGGCCAGGACGACGAGGGCCGCCCCGAGGGTGCCGATCGCGTAGGCGACCACCAGCCCGGGGCGGCGTCCGCGCGCGGTCATCAGGGCGGCGAGCGGGAGCGAGACCAGCGCGGTGCCGATCACCGCGGCGGTGGAGGCGAAGCCGGACATGGCCTCGGTGCCGCTGATCTCGGTGGCCAGCACGGGGGCCAGGGCGATGCTGATGGGCACGCCCAGGCCACCCAGCATCTGGGCGGCGATCAGTACCCCGGAGATCCGGCGCTGCAGCCGGGGCAGGTCGGCGGCGTCGACCGGCCCGCCGTGCCCCGGCCCGGCGGCGCGGGACACGGGGGAGGCGCCGGGGGTCGCGGGGGAGGCGTCCGGTGCTCCGCGCCCGGGGGTCGTCCCGGGGGAGGTGGTCACGCCCGACACCCCCCTCGCGGGTACGCGGTGGGCGGCACCGGGGCGGGCACGTGCGCGAAGGGGCCGGTTGCGGCGGCAGGAGGGGTCACCGCCGCAGTGTCCCACCCGCCACCCCCCGGGGGAACCGGGTATGCGGGCGCGGGGCCCGGCGGAACGCGCAGGTCAGAACGGGAGCGGAAGAGTGGGTCGGGGAGGGGGCGGGACAGGGGCCCGGGCTCCCGGGAGGGGTGTCAGAACAGGGGCTGGGGGAGGACCCCCTCCAGGGCGAGCAGGATCCGCTTGGTCTCCACGCCGCCGCCGAAGCCCCCGATGCCCCCGTCGTTCTCCACGACCCGGTGGCAGGGCACGACCACGGGCAGCGGGTTCGACCCCATGGCGTTGCCCACGGCCTGGGCCGCCCCCGGCTGCCCGACCCGGGCGGCCAGCTCCCCGTACCCGACCACCGATCCGTAGGGCACGGAGCGGTCGAGCTCCAGCAGCACCTGGCGGTTGAAGCCGGAGCTGAGCCGCCAGTCCAGCGGCAGCTCGAAGCGCCGCAGGGTGCCGGCGAAGTACGCGCCGAGCTGGCGCACCGGCTCGGCCAGCAGCTCCTCCTCGCCCGGCGCCGGCCGCCGGGCGTCGGCGCCGAGCCGGGAGACGAGCTGGCCGATCATCCGGTCGACCCGCTCCGGYGCGGCGTGGAACTCGACCCGGACCAGACCCTCGGGGGTCGCGGCCAGGAGGAGGGGGCCGATGTCGCTGGGGACGACGGTCCATTCGAGGTGCGGTCCGCGGGGCCGCTCGCTGGTGTCCACGCCCCCACGGTACGGCGCCCCGCCGACCGTCCCGCCGCTGCCGGTCAGAATCCGCCGACCGCCTCCCGTACGACGTCGGGCGCGTTCGTGATGACCCCGTCCACCCCCATCTCCCGCACCTTGCGGGCCGTGGCCGCGTCGTTGACGATCCAGGTGTCCACCTCCATGGGATGGCCGTGGGCGCCCCGCAGCCCGTGCACGGCCTTCACCCAGTCCGCGGAGATCGTGGTGTGCAGCGGGTTGATCCGGTCGGTGAACTCGGCGTACTTCGGCAGGTCGGCCACGCTCGGAGTGCCCAGGAGGGCCGTGATCAGATCGGGCCGCAGCCGGTGCACGGTCCGTACGGAGTCGGCGCTGAAGCTCTGCACCACCAGGCGCTCGGCGACGTGCCGCTCGTCGAGCCAGCCCAGCTCGTCGAGGAGCTCCAGCGTCTGCTCCTCGATCCCCGGGTACAGCTCCGGCTTCTTGATCTCCAGGAGCAGCCGCTGCTGGTTGTCCTGGACCCGGTCCATGTACTCCCGCAGGGTCGGTACCCGGGCGCCCGCGAACTGCGGGCCGAACCAGCTGCCCGCGTCCAGCCGGGCGATCTCCGCCGCCGTGAAGTCCTTGACCGCCCACGGCTCGCGGCCGGGGAACACCTGCTCGACGTCGGTCGTGCGGGCCAGCGTGTCGTCGTGGATCACCACGAGCTCGCCGTCCCGGGTCCGCTGGACGTCGTTCTCGACCCAGGCGAAGCCCATCCACATGGCCCGGTCGATCGAGGCGACGGTGTTCTCCGGGGCGTACGCCGAAGCCCCCCGGTGGGCGTACACGACGGGGCCCAGGAACCGGTTCTGCGCGGTGGGCGGGGCGACGGGCGTGCCGGGGGCGCCGGAGGCGGCGGACGACGCCGTCCCGCCCAGCAGGCCGAGGGCGAGGCCCAGGAAGGCGGCGGCCGCCGCGGCGGCGGGTCGGACGACGTGCATGTGCGATCTCCTCGGGTCGTGAGGCCTGCTCTCGCCTCAAACGGGCGCGGCGCCCAAGACGTTGCGGGCCGGCGCCCGCCGTGCACGGACGGAGGGCCGTGCCACGGCGATCATGGGGTCGGCGATCACGGCCCCGCCACCGAACTACGACAAACGGACCAGACCGCGCTGACTGTCGGTGGGGGGCCGTACGGTTGACCCATGCGGCCCGTATCGAAGATCGAACGCACGGTGGCGCCTTTCGAGGTCGTCAGCCCCTACCAGCCCAGCGGCGACCAGCCGGCGGCCATCGCCGAGCTGGAGAAGCGCATCCGTGCAGGTGAGAAGGATGTCGTCCTGCTGGGTGCGACCGGCACGGGCAAGTCGGCCACCACGGCCTGGATGATCGAGAAGCTCCAGCGCCCCACCCTGGTGATGGCCCCGAACAAGACCCTGGCCGCCCAGCTGGCGAACGAGTTCCGCGAGCTCCTGCCGAACAACGCCGTCGAGTACTTCGTCTCGTACTACGACTACTACCAGCCCGAGGCGTACGTACCGCAGTCGGACACCTACATCGAGAAGGACTCCTCGATCAACGAGGAGGTGGAGCGGCTGCGCCACTCCGCGACCAACTCGCTGCTGACCCGGCGCGACGTGATCGTCGTCGCCTCCGTGTCCTGCATCTACGGCCTCGGTACCCCGCAGGAGTACGTCGACCGGATGGTCCCCCTCAAGGTCGGCGAGGAGATGGACCGGGACCAGCTGCTGCGCCGCTTCGTCGACATCCAGTACACGCGCAACGACGTGGCCTTCACCCGCGGCACCTTCCGGGTGCGCGGCGACACCATCGAGATCTTCCCGGTCTACGAGGAACTCGCCGTCCGCATCGAGATGTTCGGCGACGAGATCGAGGCCCTGTCCACCCTGCACCCGCTGACCGGCGAGGTCATCAGCGAGGACCGGGAGCTCTACGTCTTCCCCGCCAGCCACTACGTCGCCGGACCCGAGCGCATGGAGAAGGCGATCACCGGCATCGAGGCGGAGCTCGCCGAGCGCCTCGCCGAGCTGGAGAAGCAGGGCAAGATGCTGGAGGCTCAGCGGCTGCGCATGCGCACCACCTACGACCTGGAGATGATGCGCCAGATCGGGTCCTGCTCCGGCATCGAGAACTACTCGCTGCACATGGACGACCGCGAGCGCGGCTCCGCGCCGAACACCCTCATCGACTACTTCCCCGAGGACTTCCTCCTCGTCATCGACGAGTCGCACGTCACCGTGCCCCAGATCGGCGCCATGTACGAGGGCGACGCCTCGCGCAAGCGGACCCTGGTCGACCACGGCTTCCGGCTGCCGTCCGCGCTCGACAACCGGCCGCTGAAGTGGGAGGAGTTCCAGGAGCGGATCGGCCAGACGGTCTACCTGTCCGCCACCCCGGGCAAGTACGAGCTCTCCCGCGGCGACGGGTTCGTCGAGCAGATCATCCGCCCCACCGGTCTGGTGGACCCCGAGGTCGTGGTCAAGCCCACCGAGGGGCAGATCGACGATCTGGTCCACGAGATCCGCCGGCGCGTGGAGAAGGACGAACGCGTCCTGGTCACCACCCTCACCAAGAAGATGGCCGAGGACCTCACCGACTACTTCCTGGAGCTCGGCATCCAGGTCCGCTACCTGCACAGCGACGTCGACACCCTGCGCCGCATCGAGCTGCTGCGCGAGCTGCGGGCCGGCGAGTACGACGTCCTGGTCGGCATCAACCTGCTGCGCGAGGGCCTCGACCTGCCCGAGGTCTCGCTCGTGGCGATCCTCGACGCCGACAAGGAGGGGTTCCTGCGCTCGGGGACCTCCCTCATCCAGACCATCGGCCGCGCCGCGCGCAACGTCTCGGGCCAGGTCCACATGTACGCGGACAAGATGACCCCGGCGATGGAGAAGGCCATCGACGAGACGAACCGGCGCCGCGAGAAGCAGATCGCCTACAACACGGCGAACGGCATCGACCCGCAGCCGCTGCGCAAGAAGATCAATGACATCGTCGCCACCATCGCCCGCGAGGAGCTGGACACCGAGGAACTGCTCGGCACCGGCTACCGGCAGGCCAAGGACGGCAAGGGCGCCAAGGCGCCGGTGCCGGTGCTCGGCGCCAGGGCGGCCGCGGCCGTCACCGGGGGCAAGGCGGGCAAGGCGGGCAAGGGCGCCAAGGGGGCGAAGGGCGCGCAGGCGGCCGAGGTGCTCACGGACCGGCCCGCCGCCGAACTGGCCGCGCTGATCGAGCAGATGACCGAGCGGATGCGCGGCGCCGCGGCCGAGCTCCAGTTCGAGGTCGCGGCCCGGATCCGGGACGAGGTGGGCGAGCTCAAGAAGGAGCTCCGGCAGATGAAGGAAGCGGGTCTCGCCTGACCCCGGGGCGGTCAGTAGGGTTGGGAGACAGCCGCAGTTACACGCTGCGCGCCCGTCGGTCGGGCGGGCTATGGAGAGGGGACAGCGCGTGACGGTCAACATGACCAAGGGTCAGGCCATCAGTCTGCAGAAGACGGACGGCGGCACGCTGACCGCGGTCCGGATGGGCCTCGGCTGGCAGGCGGCCAAGCGTCGGGGCCTGTTCGGCTCGCGGACCCGGGAGATCGACCTGGACGCCTCGGCGGTGCTCTTCGCCGACAAGCAGCCCGTGGACGTGGTGTTCTTCCGGCACCTGCAGAGCGACGACGGCTCGGTGCGCCACACCGGCGACAACCTCGTCGGCGGTGCCGGCCAGGGCGGGGACGACGAGGCCATCCTCGTCGACCTCCAGCGCGTGCCCGTGCACATCGACCAGATCGTCTTCACGGTGAACTCCTTCACCGGCCAGACCTTCCAGGAAGTGCAGAACGCCTTCTGCCGCATCGTCGACGAGACCAACGGCCAGGAGCTGGCCCGCTACACCCTCGACGGCGGCGGCCAGTACACGGCGCAGATCATGGCGAAGGTGTCCCGCGAGGGCTCCGGCTGGAAGATGACGGCCCTCGGCAACCCGGCCAACGGCCGGACCTTCCAGGACCTGATGCCGGCGATCCTGCCGCACCTGTAGCGGTACCGGGCAAGAGCACCACGGACAAGAGAAGAAGGCACGGGGGAGGGCTGCACGATGACGGCCGAACTGGTCCGGGGGCAGAACCACCCCCTGTCCCGCAATCGGGTGGAGATCCGGGTCTCGGCCGGCACGGCCGTGCTGGCCCTGGCCGTCACCGGCGACGAGGCGGGCCGGCCGGCCGGCCCCGGGGCCCTGGCGCATCCCGGGGCCCGGGTCCTGCCGGGCCTGGAGGTCCCGGACCGGGTCGGCGACCGCCACCGGTTCACCGTCGACCTCGACGCGGTCGGGGCGGCCGTCCACCGGGTCCGGGTGCTGCTGGTGCTGCCGCCCGGCGGGCCGGCGCGCTTCGGCGCGGTCGCCGCCCCGCACGCGGCCGTGGCCGAGCCGGAGGGCGCCGAGCTCGCGGCGTACACCGTCACCGGCCTCGACTCCGAGAGCGCCGTCGTGGCCCTGGAGCTGTACCGGCGCCAGGGCGCCTGGAAGGTCCGGGCCGTGGGCCAGGGCTACGCCGGAGGCCTCGGCGCGCTCCTGGCCGACGCCGGCCTGACCGGCCCGGCCGCCGACGAGCTGACGGCCGCCGCCCTGGGCCTGACGGCCTCCGGGGACATCACCCTGGCCACCCTGCCGACCGGGGCCGCGCCGACCGTCCCGCACGGGCTGCGCACCCCGCAGGACGCGGCGCCGGGCGCCCCCGGGGGCCCCGCCGCACCGGCCCCGGAGCCGCCGGACCCGCTCCCGGTCTCCGGCACCCCCTACGCGGGCACGCCCGGTCCGCTCGCGCCCGGTCCGGTCCCGTCTTCCGGACCGTCCGGCGCGGACACCGCCGGCGGCCCGACCGGGGCGAGCGCCGGAGCCGCGGCCGCCGGGGGCCCGCCGACCATCGACTACGCCCACCCGCGCCGTCGCCGCACCAGCGCCGAAGCCCCCGAGCCGGCCCCCCGCCCCGAACCCGCCGCCTCCCCGGGGCAGCCCCCGCGTCCCGTCGCCGGGGACGCCGGCGGCTGGTCCATGGACGAGCGCCTCTACAACCAGGTCTGGGGCATGTTCGAGGACCTGGCCCGCACCGTGGCCGCCTACCGCGGCGCCGTCGACTTCGCCGACTCCCGCCTCGACCGGGAGCTCGACGAGGCACTGTCCGACCCCCGGGGCCGGCTCGACGGCTCCGGGAACGCCGCCCGCGACACCGCCCGGGCCCGCCGCGACGACCTCGTGGCCCGGGCCCGCGCCGTCCTCGACCGCGACCTGGCCCAGCTCACCGCCGAGGCCGAGGTGGTGGAGCCCGCGCTGCCGCCCGCCTACGCCCGCTGGTCCGCTCCCGTCTGGCACGGCCGGAGCACGCCCGCCGAGGCCCCGCTGGCGCTGCGCCTGGGCGACCTGAGCCTGCCCGAGCGGCCGGAGCTGCGGATCCCCATGCTGATGCGGGTCCCGCTGGAACGCGGCCTGTGGATCGACAACGGCCGCACCGGCTCCGAGGCGGCCATGACCATGGACACCGACCGGCTGCGCCGCGCCGCCATGGACATGGCCGTCGCGCACGCCGTGCGGCTGCTCGCGGTCCACCCCGCCCACGCCCTCTCAGTCCACGTCGTCGACGCGGCCGGGGCGGGCGCCGCCTCCCTGGCGCCGCTGGTGCGCGCCGGGGTGCTGGCGGCGCCGCCGGCCGCGGGGGCCGAGGGGGTCACCCGGACCCTGGAGCGGCTGACCCGCCGGGTGGACCTCGTACAGATGGCGCTGCGCGCGGGGGCTCCGGAGGACCTGCCGCCGGACGTGGACGGGGCCGAGCAGCTGCTGGTCGTGCACGACTTCCCGCACGGCTTCGACGACCGCGCCGTCACCCGGCTGCGCTACCTGGCCGACGAGGGCCCGGCGGTCGGCGTGCACCTACTGATGGTCGCGGACCGCGACGAGGCCTCCGCCTACGGGCCGCTGCTGGATCCGCTGTGGCGCTCGCTGATGCGGCTCTCGCCGGTGCCGGACCACCACCTCGCCGACCCCTGGGTGCAGCACGCCTGGACCTTCGAGCCGGACCTGCCGCCGCGGGGCAGCCGGGTCCTGGAGCAGACGCTGGAGCGGATCGCGCAGGACCGGAGGTCCGCCCGGCGGTGAGCGGCCATGACCGGCGGCTGACCACTCCTTGGCCTTCCCTTTACCTTTGACCCCTTCCGCGGGTACCCTGGCATCTGCGGAGGGGAGTATTCCTGCTATTTCCTGCGCGGCGTACCCGTCAATACGGACCACTGCGGTCGTGTGAACGCAGTCGGTCCCGGGGCGCCGGCCCCGCGGCCACCGGGCCGCCCGGGTGGAAGAGACCTCCGGCAGCGATGACGCTGACCCTGTGCTGAGCCATCCGCCGGAGGCGTGAATACCGTGGACGTTTCGTTGACCCTATGGGTGCTGACCATCGTCGGTCTGGGCATCCTGATCGGCGCCGATTTCTTCATCGGCCGCAAACCGCACGACGTTTCCGTCAAGGAGGCGGGCATCTGGACGGTCGTCTGGATCGTCCTGGCGGCCCTCTTCGGCCTGGGGCTGTTCCTCTTCGGCAACGGCCAGGCCTCCCAGGAGTTCTTCGCCGGCTTCATCACCGAGAAGTCCCTGAGCGTGGACAACCTCTTCGTCTTCGTCCTGATCATGGCGAAGTTCTCGGTGCCCTCCCACCTCCAGCAGCGCGTCCTGCTCGTCGGCGTACTGATCGCCCTGGTCCTGCGCGCGGTGTTCATCGCCGCCGGCGCCGCGATCATCACCAGCTTCGCGTGGGTCTTCTACATCTTCGGCGCGTTCCTCATCTACACCGCCTGGAAGCTGATCCAGGAGGCCCGCAAGGACGAGGAGGAAGAGGAGTTCGAGGAGAACCGCCTCCTCAAGTCGATCGAGGGCAGGTTCGGCGTCGCCGACCGCTACCACGGCACCAAGCTCTTCATCCGTGAGAACGGCAAGCGGATCCTGACCCCGCTGATGGTCGTCATGCTCGCCATCGGCACCACCGACGTCCTCTTCGCCCTGGACTCGATCCCCGCGATCTTCGGCCTCACCCAGGACCCGTACATCGTCTTCACCGCCAACGCCTTCGCCCTGATGGGTCTGCGCCAGCTGTACTTCCTGATCGGCGGCCTGCTCAAGAAGCTGGTCCACCTCAGCTACGGCCTGTCCGTCATCCTCGGCTTCATCGGTGTCAAGCTGGTGCTGCACGCCCTGCACGAGTCCGGGGTGCACGTCCCGCAGATCTCCGTCCCGGTCTCCCTCGGCGTCATCTGCGGTGTCCTGGTGATCACCACCATCACCAGCCTGGTGGCCTCGAAGAAGCAGGCGGCGGCCGAAGCCGCCGCCGACCCGCAGACCCGGAGCGTCGACGCCTAGCGCCGGCGCCCCGACAGGGACCACCTAGACGGGGGCGGCCGCTTCGGCCGCCCCCGTTCCCGTGTCCGCGCCCAGGCCCGGACCCGCGCCGGTCCGGACCACCGCGGGGTTCGTCTCCGGGAGCAGTGCGAAGCAGGCCAGGCTCGCCAGGCAGACCAGCGTCAGGTACACCGCGACGCCCCAGGGCGGCCCCGAGCCCTGCGCCAGGGCCGTCGCCGCGACGGGCGTCAGCGCCCCGCCCAGCACCCCGCCCAGGTTGTAGCCGACGGCCGCGCCGGTGCAGCGGATCCGCGGGGCGTACAGCTCGGGCAGGTACGCGCCCACCACCGAGAAGGCCATGATCATCCCGGACAGCGCCACCACGCAGCCCAGCGTGATCAGCAGCGGGTCCCCGGAGCGCAGCAGGGCCGTGAACGGGAACATCCACACCGCGCAGACCGCGCTGCCGGCCAGACACAGCGGACGCCGCCCCCAGCGGTCGCCGAGCACCGCGAGCAGCGGGGTGGCCAGGCCCTGGACCAGGACGGCCGCCATCACGCAGGCCAGCATCACGGTGCGGTCCACGCGCAGGTGCCCGGTCGCGTACGAGAGGGACCAGGTGGTGACCGCGTAGAAGACGGCGTACCCGAACGCCATCGCCCCGCCGGTCAGCAGCAGCAGCCGCCAGTGGCCGCGCACGACCTCGGTCAGCGGGGCCTCGGCCCGCCGGCCCGTCTCGGTGAGCGCCCGGAACTCCGGGGTCTCCTCGACGGACCGCCGCAGCCACAGCCCCGCCAGGGCCAGCAGCCCCGCGCCCCAGAACGGCACCCGCCAGCCCCAGGCGCTGAACTGCGCGTCGGTCAGGGCCGCCGACAGCGCCAGCATCAGGCCGTTGGCCAGCAGGAAGCCGACCGGCGGCCCCGTCTGGGGGAAGCTCGACCACAAGCCGCGCCGCCGCTCCGGGGCGTGTTCGGCGGTCAGCAGGACCGCCCCGCCCCACTCGCCGCCGAGTCCGAGTCCCTGCAGGAAGCGCAGCAGGAGCAGCAGCGCGGGTGCGGCGATGCCGATGGAGGCGTACGGGGGCACGCAGCCGACGGCAACCGTGGCGACGCCGGTGAGCAGCAGCGAGCCGAGCAGCACCGGCCGGCGCCCGTAGCGGTCGCCGATGTGGCCGAAGACGACGGAGCCGAGGGGGCGGGCGAGGAAGCCGATGCCGAAGGTGCCGAAGGCGGCGAGGGTGGCGGCCAGCGGGGAGAAGGCGGGGAAGAACAGCGGGCCGAGGACCAGGGCGGCGGCCGTGCCGTAGGCGAAGAAGTCGTAGAACTCGATGGCGGTGCCGGCGAGCGAGGCCGAGGCGATCCGCACCATCGAGGGGGAGGAGCCGGGGGAGGGGGCGGGGTGTTGTTGCATGGTGCAGCAACTACCCCGCCCCGCCCCCTCGGGACAGGCGTTCGGTGATCATCGACCGGAAGGAGTGCACGTCCGGCCGGTGTTGACCCCGCTGTTGACCCCGGTGTCGAGCCCGGTGTCGAGCCGGATCACCAGCCGCGTTCGCGCCACTCCGCCAGGTGCGGGCGCTCGGTGCCGAGGGTGGTGTCGTTGCCGTGCCCCGGGTAGACCCAGGTCTCGTCCGGCAGCTGCTCGAAGAGCTTGTGCTCGACGTCGTCGAGGAGGCTGGTGAAGGCCTTCGGGTCGTCGTGGGTGTTGCCGACGCCGCCCGGGAAGAGGCAGTCGCCGGTGAACACGTGCGGGTGGCCGTGCGGGTCGTCGTAGATCAGCGCGATCGAGCCGGGGGTGTGGCCGACCAGGTGGCGCGCGGTCAGCTCGACCCGGCCGACCGTGATCTTGTCGCCGTCCCGGACCGGGACGTCCGTGGCGACGGGGATGCCCTCCGCGTCGAAGGCGCCCGCGTACGTCCGCGCTCCGGTGGCCTCCACGACCTCCGCGAGGGCGCCCCAGTGGTCGCCGTGCCGGTGGGTGGTGACGACGGACGCGATGCCGYCGTCGCCGATCAGGTTGATCAGCGTGTCCGCCTCGGCGGCCGCGTCGATCAGCAGCTGCTCGCCGGTGGCCCGGCAGCGCAGCAGGTACGCGTTGTTGTTCATGGGGCCCACGGCGACCTTGGAGATCATCAGGTCCGCGAGTTCGTGCACGTCGGCAGGGCCGCCGACCTTCACCGCTCCGCTGTACGTCATGTCGTTGATCCTAAGGGTGTGCGGTCCTAGAGCGGGGGGAGCTCGGGCAGGCCGTCGCCGGCCTCGACGGAGAGGTGGGCGCCGCGCAGGCCGCGGCCGGCGAGCCAGCCGAGCAGCTCGTCCGTGGGGCCGGAGAGGGTCACCGGGGTGCCCTCCGTGCCGCCGGTGTGCCAGACCGCGCCGGGCGCGGCCTCCAGGGTCACCGGCGGGACCTCCGGGCGGCCGGACCAGCGGTCCGCGAGGAAGGCGATCTCCCGTTCGGTGAACTCGTCGGAGAGGTCGTGCAGCTCGTAGCCGATGTTCAGGTCGACGTGGTGCAGCTCGACCTCCACGAGGCGGCGGAACGGCACGTTGGAGGCGAGGTCGGTGACGCCGTTGCGCAGCTCGACCGTGCGCGACCAGTCCTGGGCGGGCTCGGTCGTGGCCAGGAAGCGGGCGCCGGAATCACGGAGGTCCGTGAGGTGTTCTTCCAGGGGCCTGCCGGCGTCGCGCTCGATGTCCGCGTCGCGGGCGGTGCCGCTCTCGTACATGGGGCGGCCCTCGAAGACGTTCACGAGGGCGTCCGCGTTGCGTGCGAGGTGGGCCAGGATGTGGCCACGGGTCCAGCCGGGGAGGTGTGACTCCTCGGCGAGGGCGGCGTTGTCCAGTTTCGCGACCGCGTTCAGCAGCCGGTCCGTGGCTTCACGTACAGATCGCAGGTCGTGCACATGATCAGTCATGCGACCGAGCCTAGTGGCCCGGGGGCCCGCGCCACACGATCGGGTGAAGGGGTCTCGGGAGTGCCGTAAATCGAATGTGCGTGCTATACGCTCGGAAGTCCAGACCCACTCCGTCGCAGAGGCGCCCCCCATACCCTGGATAGCCGGGGCCCGTGCCCCCGCTTCTCTCAAGAAAGGTGCGGACCGGCGTGACCGACCGTCTCATCGTTCGTGGCGCTCGCGAGCACAACCTGAAGAACGTCTCGCTCGACCTGCCCCGCGATTCCCTCATCGTCTTCACCGGACTCTCCGGCTCGGGCAAGTCCTCCCTGGCCTTCGACACGATCTTCGCCGAGGGCCAGCGCCGCTACGTCGAGTCGCTGTCCTCCTACGCCCGCCAGTTCCTGGGGCAGATGGACAAGCCCGACGTCGACTTCATCGAGGGCCTCTCCCCGGCCGTCTCGATCGACCAGAAGTCGACCTCGCGCAACCCCCGCTCCACCGTCGGCACCATCACCGAGGTCTACGACTACCTCCGCCTGCTCTTCGCGCGCATCGGCAAGCCGCACTGTCCCGAGTGCCGTCGTCCGATCTCCCGGCAGTCGCCGCAGGCGATCGTCGACAAGGTCCTCGCCCTGCCCGAGGGCAGCCGGTTCCAGGTGCTGTCGCCGCTGGTGCGCGAACGCAAGGGCGAGTTCGTCGACCTCTTCGCGGACCTCCAGACCAAGGGCTACAGCCGGGCCCGGGTGGACGGCCAGACCATCCAGCTCTCCGAGCCCCCCACGCTGAAGAAGCAGGAGAAGCACACCATCGAGGTGGTCATCGACCGCCTCACCGTCAAGGACAGCGCCAAGCGCCGGCTCACCGACTCCGTCGAGACCGCGCTGGGCCTCTCCGGCGGCATGGTCATCCTGGACTTCGTCGACCTCGCCGAGGACGACCCCGAGCGTGAGCGGATGTACTCCGAGCACCTCTACTGCCCCTACGACGACCTCTCCTTCGAGGAGCTGGAGCCCCGCTCCTTCTCCTTCAACTCCCCCTTCGGCGCCTGCCCCGAGTGCACCGGCATCGGCACGCGCATGGAGGTGGACCCGGAGCTGATCGTCCCGGACGAGGACAAGTCCCTGGACGAGGGTGCCGTCTCGCCCTGGTCGCTCGGTCACACCAGGGACTACTTCCAGCGGCTCGTCGGCGCGCTCGCGCAGGAGCTGGGCTTCCGTACGGACATCGCGTGGGCCGGGCTGCCGCTGCGCGCCAGGAAGGCCCTGCTGTACGGGCACAAGACGCAGATCGAGGTCCGCTACCGCAACCGCTACGGGCGCGAGCGCGCGTACACCACCGCCTTCGAGGGGGCCGTTCCCTTCGTCAAGCGCCGGCACGCGGAGTCCGAGAGCGACGCCAGCCGCGAGCGCTTCGAGGGCTACATGCGCGAGGTGCCCTGCCCGACCTGCGACGGGACCAGGCTCAAGCCGATCGTCCTCGCGGTGACGGTGATGGAGCGGTCCATCGCCGAGGTCGCCGCCATGTCGATCAGCGAATGCGCGGACTTCCTGGGGCGGCTGACCCTCGACGCCCGCGACCGGAAGATCGCCGAGCGGGTCCTCAAGGAGGTCAACGAGCGGCTCCGCTTCCTCGTCGACGTCGGCCTGGACTACCTGTCGCTGAACCGCGCCGCCGGCACCCTCTCGGGTGGTGAGGCCCAGCGCATCCGCCTGGCGACGCAGATCGGATCCGGCCTCGTCGGCGTGCTCTACGTACTCGACGAGCCGTCCATCGGCCTGCACCAGCGGGACAACCACCGGCTGATCGAGACGCTGGTGCGGCTGCGGGACATGGGCAACACCCTGATCGTCGTCGAGCACGACGAGGACACCATCAAGGTGGCCGACTGGGTCGTCGACATCGGCCCCGGCGCCGGCGAGCACGGCGGCAAGGTGGTCCACAGCGGTTCGCTCAAGGAGCTGCTGAAGAACTCCGAGTCGATGACCGGGCAGTACCTGTCGGGCAAGCGGTCCATCCCGGTCCCGGACATCCGCCGTCCCGTCAACGGGGAGCGCAGGCTCACCGTGCACGGCGCCAAGGAGAACAACCTGCGGGACATCGACGTGTCCTTCCCGCTGGGCGTGCTCACCGCGGTGACGGGCGTATCGGGCTCCGGCAAGTCGACGCTGGTCAACGACATCCTGTACACGCACCTGGCCCGCGAGCTCAACGGCGCCCGGTCGGTCCCCGGCCGGCACACGCGGGTGGACGGCGACGACCTCGTCGACAAGGTCGTGCACGTGGACCAGTCGCCGATCGGCCGCACCCCGCGGTCCAACCCGGCGACGTACACGGGCGTCTTCGACCACGTGCGCAAGCTCTTCGCGGAGACGATGGAGGCGAAGGTGCGCGGCTACCTGCCGGGCCGCTTCTCCTTCAACGTCAAGGGCGGCCGGTGCGAGAACTGCTCCGGTGACGGCACGATCAAGATCGAGATGAACTTCCTGCCGGACGTCTACGTCCCCTGCGAGGTCTGCCACGGCGACCGCTACAACCGGGAGACGCTGGAGGTCCACTACAAGGGCAAATCCATCGCGGAAGTCCTGAACATGCCGATCGAGGAGGCGCTGGACTTCTTCGAGGCCGTGCCGACGATCGCGCGGCACCTGCGCACGCTGAACGAGGTGGGTCTGGGCTACGTCCGGCTCGGCCAGTCCGCGCCGACCCTGTCGGGCGGCGAGGCGCAGCGCGTGAAGCTGGCGTCGGAGCTGCAGAAGCGGTCGACGGGCCGGACGGTGTACGTCCTGGACGAGCCGACGACCGGTCTGCACTTCGAGGACATCAGCAAGCTCATCAAGGTGCTGTCGGGACTGGTGGACAAGGGCAACTCGGTGATCGTCATCGAGCACAACCTGGACGTCATCAAGACCGCGGACTGGGTCGTCGACATGGGCCCGGAGGGTGGCTACGGCGGCGGGCTCGTCGTCGCCGAGGGCACCCCGGAGCAGGTGGCGTCCGTGGGCGCGAGCCACACGGGCAAGTTCCTGCGGGACATCCTCGGAGCGGACCGGGTCTCGGACGCGGCCGAGCCGCCGGCGCGGACGGCGAAGAAGGCGGCGCCCGCGAAGAAGGCCGTCGCCGCGAAGAAGACGGCCGCCGCCGGGACGAAGACGGCCGCCGCGAAGAAGACGGCCGCCGGGACGAAGACGGCCGCTGCCAAGAAGGCGGCCCCGGCGAAGAAGGCGACGCGCGCCCGCAAGGCGTAGCCGCCGTACCGGGCAACGGCGGAAGGCCGCCCTGTGGGGGCACCCCCCCGCACGGCGGCCGGGGCCGACCCCTCCCCCGAGCGGGTCGGCCCCGGCGGCGCTGCCGGATGCCGGGCCGGCCCGCCGGGTCAGGCGGCGACGCCCACGGCGTGGCACTCCGTCGACGGGTCGGTCAGGGTGCTCAGCAGAGCGTCCGCCACGTCCGCGCGGGCGATGACCTTGCCGCCGGGCACATTGGCGTCGAGGGCGCGGCGGTAGCGGCCCGTGTGGGGCCGGTCCAGCAGGCGGGGCGGCCGGACCACGGTCCACCGGAGCCCGCTCGCGCGCAGGGTGTCCTCCATGACCGCGAGGTCCGCGTACAGGTCGCGCAGGGCCCGGCGCAGCACCGGGTAGAGCACCGCGCGCAGGAACAGGCCGTCCCCCGGGGAGTCGGGCCCGAGCGGGGCGGCGCTGACCGCCGACAGCCGGGTCACGCCCGCCCGGTCCATCGCGGAGACGACCGCGCGCAGGGCCGGCCCGGTGACCGGGCGGAGCCGTGCCTGCTTGTTGCCCGCGGCGCCCAGCGCCGAGACCACCGCGTCCCGCCCGGCCAGGACCGGGACCAGCGCGTCCTCGTCCGTCAGGTCGGCCACCACCGCCACCCGGAGCCGCTCGTGCGGCGGGACGTCCAGCCGGGCCGGGTCGCGGACGACCGCCGTCACCCCGTGGCCCGCCGCGAGGGCCTGACGGACGACCTCGCGGCCGACGCCGCCCGTGGCTCCGAACACCGTGAGTTCCATCGTGACCCCCTGGCCGAACCGTGGTGGGTGAGTATTTACTCACCCCTGTCTCCATTAGAGTGAGTGAATGCTCACCCCGAAGTCAAGCCGGCCCACCCCCGAGCGTCTCCTGGACGCGGGTGAAACCCTCATGCGCACCATCGGCCTCGCCAACACCACCACCAAGGCGATCGCCCGCGAGGCGGGCTGCTCGGAGGCCGCGCTCTACAAGCACTACGCCAACAAGGAAGAGCTGTTCGTCCGTGTCCTGATGGAGCGCACCCCCAACGCCGGACCGCTCATGACCGCGCTCACCGCCGGGCCGGGGGAGGGGTCCGTGGAGGAGGCGCTCACCGGCATCGCCCGGCACGCCGCGCTCTTTTACGCCGACGCCATGCCCCTGGCGGCCTCGCTCTTCGCCGAACCCGTCCTGCTCAGCCGCCACCGCGAGGGCGTCCGGGAGATCGGCGCGGGCCCCCACGTGGTGCTGGAAGCCCTGGAGGGGCGGCTGGTCAGGGAACGGGACGCGGGCCGGCTCCGGGACGGCGCGGACCCGCGCGCCGCCGCGTCCCTGCTGCTCGGCGCCTGCTTCCAGCGGGCCTTCTTCCTGCACTTCTCCGGAGCCGAAGCGGTCCAGCCGGTCGAGGAGTTCGCCCCCGCGGTCGCCCGCACCCTGTGGGCCGCTATCGGCTGAGCCCCAGCTCCGCCGCGTACGGGGGCTCGGCGCCCGCCCGGGTGCAGGTCAGCGCGGCGGCCCGCGCCGCGAAGTCCAGGACGGCCGGCCAGTCCACCGGGCCGGTGAGCCCCGCGAGCCGGTGCAGCAGGGCCGCGTTGACGGTGTCCCCGGCTCCGATGGTGTCGGCGACGGTGACGGGACGGGCCGCGGCGGCGTACTCCTGCCCCTCTGCCGTCCACACCGTCAGCCCCGCCGCGCCCCGGGTCAGCACCACCGCCGAGGGCCCGGCCGCCAGCCAGTCGCCGATCCGGCCGCCCAGCCAGGCGGCGTCCTCCTCCGACAGCTTGAGCACCGACACGTACGGCAGCCAGCCCAGGAACCGCTCCCGGTAGGCCGCCGGGTCGGCGATCAGCGCCGGGCGGATGTTGGGGTCGAGCAGGGTCAGCAGCCCGCGCCGCGACTCCCGCAGCAGCAGGGCCTCGTAGGCGCTCGCACCCGGCTCCAGCACCAGCGAGCACGTCCCGAGCGCGAGGGCCCGTACGCCCGGCGGCAGGGACGGCGGCAGGGCGAAGAGCCGGTCGGCGGTCCCCTCGGTGTAGAAGCGGTACGCGGCCGAGCCGTCCGGGGCCAGCGAGGGCACGGCCAGCGTGGTCGGCTCGGGGCCGCGCTGCACGAGCGAGAGGTCCACCCCGGCGGCCCGCAGTCCGGCGAGGAGGCCCTCGCCGAAGCCGTCCGACGACACCCGGGAGCAGAAGGCCACCCCGGCGCCGAGCCGGCCCAGGGCCAGCGCCGTGTTGTACGGCCCGCCACCGGGCCGGGGCAGCAGCGCACCCGGCGACTCCGCGACGGGCACCAGGTCGATCAGGGCTTCTCCACCGACGACGATCACGCGGGGGAAGGTATCCCATCGGGCGCCGGTATCGTCGGGTGGGCCCGGCCCCGGGCACCGCACCCTCGCGCCAGGAGAACCGCATGTCCGCGTCGCAGTCCGCCGCCCGCCGTACCGTCCTCAAGGGCGCCGCAGCGCTCGCCGGGGCCGTGGGCGCGGGGGCGACGCTCTCCGCCTGCTCCACCGCGACCGACAGCGGCGCGGGCAGCCCGGCCGTGCCCAAGGAGCCGGTCGAGCTGGGCCCCGTGGCCGACGTCCCCGTGGGCGGCTCGAAGCTGTTCCGGGAGCGCAAGGTCGTCGTCAGCTGCCCGGCGGAGGGCCAGTACAAGGCCTTCAGCGCCCAGTGCACGCACGCCGGCTGCGTCCTGGACAAGATCGTCGAGGGTGAGGGCAACTGCCCCTGCCACGGCAGCCGTTTCGACGTGACCACCGGCAAGGTGCTGCGCGGCCCGGCGAACGACCCGCTCCCGGCCGTCCCGGTCAAGGCGGAGAACGGCAAGCTCATCGCCGGCTGAACAGGGCCCGCGCCCCGCGGGCCGCGCCGGGCCCGGGAGCGGCGCTAGGCCGTGTCGAGCCGGCCGGCCCACCAGGGCGTGCCGGGCGGGGAGAAGGGGTCGGCCAGGGTGCGGGCGAGGAAACGGGCGTCCAGCGGGGCGAGTACGGCGCGCAGCTCGCGGGCGGCGCGGGGCGGGAGCGCCCGGCACGCGGCCTCCAGCACGGCCCGCACCCGTGCTCCCGCGAAGGGATCGCAGCACGGACAGACCTCGTCCACGGCGTACATGACCCACGGCCCGGGTGCGTGGGCGAGGGCGTGCCAGCGCCGCCAGGCCTCGAAGACGGGCCCGGGCCAGGAGGGCCGGCGTTCGAGCCGGGCGATCTCGGCGAGGGTCCGGCCGGACAGACCGGGGACCGCCTGCCGCCCGTCCGCCGGGCGGCCGTGTGGGGGCGCGTTCCTGCGGACCCGCGCCGGATTCCTACGCGGCATGTGCCTTTCGGGTGTCGTCCATGCCGACATGATGCCCCGGAACCGGCCGCGGGGCCTCCCGTTTTCCACGGCCTAGTCCCAGTCCCAGGCGATGCCCAGGATCCCGCGCCGGACGGTCTGTTCCACCAGGTGTACGGCCCGGTGCCGCCCGCTCGGGGTGAGGTCCGCCAGGCCCGTGCGCGGGGCCTGCGGGCCGGTGCGGGCGAAGCGGCGGCAGCGCACCGGCAGGGCCGCCTCGTCGAAGCGGACCTGGAGCATGTACTGGCCGCCCGCGTAGCTGAAGCCCCGCACGTACTCGGTGCTGCGCGCCCCCGTGCCGTCCTCGATCCCGTAGCCGAAGACGTACGTGTCCCCGCACCGCAGCCGGGTGTCGAAGAGCAGCTCGGCGACCACCACCCCGGCCTCCGGGTGGTGGCGCACCCGGCCCGTGCGGCAGTTCTCGTACGCCGTCACGCCCATCCGGGACGAGTCGCAGCCGGGGTCGCCGTGGTGGACGGCCAGGTAGCGGTCGACGCCGTCGCGGTGGGCCCGGACGATCTGCTGCGACTCCCGCTCGCACAGCTCGCCGGCCGGGCCGATGCGGACCCGCTCGTGGTGGCCGACCGAGTGCAGCCCGCCGTCCGCCGGGAGCTCCATCGAGTCCAGCAGCTGCTCCACCGCCGCGCCGACGCTCACCAGGGCCCGGTACGAACGGGCCACCGGGCGGCCGCCGGGTCCGGCGGCGCGGCCGGTGCCGGTGAGCAGGCGCAGGAGGGCGCCGTCGGGCAGTTCCAGGATCTGCTCCAGGGCGGCGACGGCCCGCAGCGACTCGGGGTGGCGCGGGCGGCGGGCGCCCTGCTGCCAGTAACTGAGGCTGGTGACGCCGACCTTGATGCCGCGCGACGCGAGCCGGTGCTGCACCCGGTGCAGGGGCAGGCCGCGGACGGCGAGGGCGGCGCGCAGGGCGAGGTGGAAGGGGCCCTCGCGCAGCAGGCGGCGGAGTTCGGCCATGACGGCCGAGTCCGCCGCGCGTCCCGTCGTGCGCCCCGCAGCGCCGCCCGCCGTGCGCCCCGCCGTGTGCCCCCTCGTGCCGCCCGCCGCGGCCGGTGGGTCCGCCGCGCCCGCGCTGCCCGTCGCCCCTGCCAGGTCGCCGGTCGGTCGCATGGCGACTCCTTCGTGAACGTTCACACGCGCCGGCGTGGGGACCGGGCGGGGCCGGGCCGGTGGTTCCGGGGGAGCTGGTGGAACGACAGCAACCGTTCACACCACAGCCCCACCGTTCACACTGCGATGTCACCGCGTATTGAAGCGTGTTGACCTGGTCACGACAACTCCCCGATGCTCCTCCACAGCGTCCGGACGCGCTCCTCCATCCCCCCCACTTCCCACCTCGGGTCCCCACCTCGGGAGGAACGCGATGCGCACCGACAGAACCAGGCGGCTGTCCCCGGCCGCCCTGCTCGCCACCCTGCTCCTCGTCCTGTTACCCCTCGGCGCCGGTACCGCCACCGCCGCCACGGGTACGGGCGCCGCAGCCACCACCGCCACCGCCCCGGACACCCCCGGCGCGGCCCTCGCGTACAAGCGCCTGAACATCACCATGCAGGCCCAGCAGAAGAGCAACTGGTGCTGGGCGGCGAGCGGGAACACCGTGGCCACCTGGTTCGGCCGCACCTACAGCCAGAACCAGTTCTGCAACGCCGCCTTCAACCGCCAGCAGAACACCGAGTGCCCCGACAACCAGGCCACCCTCGGCAACGTCCAGACCGCCCTGCGCTGGGCCGGGATCAACTCCGGCAGCTACGTGACCGGCTGGCTCCAGTACTCCACCGTCCAGACCGAGATCAACAACGACCGGCCGGTCGAGACCCGCATCCAGTGGTCGAACGGCGGCGGCCACATGCACGTCCTCTACGGCTACGACACCGCCGGCAGCTGGGTCTACTGGGGCGACCCCTGGCCCTCCAGCGACCGCTACAACTGGGCCTCGCACGCCTGGTACGTGGACAACAGCACCTTCTCCTGGACCCACTCCCTCTACCGGATCGGGGCGTGACCGCCATGACCGTGCGCTCCGCCGCCGCGGCCGCCCTCGCCGCCGCCCTCGCCGTCGTCGCCCTGGCGGCCACCGCCGGACCGGCCGCCGCGGCCCCCGTACCCCAGCCGCAGACGGCCACCCCCGAGAACCGGGCGGCCGCCCACGAGGCCGCCGCCGCCCCCGCCACCCTGGCCACCCTCTCCCGGTTCTTCGCCCGCGAGGGCAAGGTGTCGCTCGCCGCCGCGCAGCCCCGGATCGAGGGCGGGGCGATCCCCGTCAGCTACCTCTCCCCGGACTTCGTCGCGGGCAAGGCCGGCGCCCCGGTCGCCCGGCTGGAGTTCCTCGCCAGCCAGGCGGTCTCCTCGGACGGCCAGAGGGCCGCGCTGTGGA
This sequence comes from Streptomyces sp. M-16, assembly GCF_052114405.1. Lineage (NCBI taxonomy): Bacteria > Bacillati > Actinomycetota > Actinomycetes > Kitasatosporales > Streptomycetaceae > Streptomyces > Streptomyces sp. M-16. The sequence goes on from NZ_JBFRER010000061.1 coordinate 41,126, forward strand.
CGGCGAAGACCGGGGACGGCTGGCAGGTGGTGAACATCGCCACCGGCGACGACGAATTCGGCTACGCGCGGCTCGGCGCCGCGAAACTCCCCGGCGGCACCGTCTTCCGCGAGCCGCAGATCGACGCCTGGTACGTGGCCGGCGGCGAGCGGGTGCTCCCGCTGGACGAGGACGCCGTACGGGCCGTGGGCGACCGGGGCACGACGCTCGCCGCCTACCGGGCCCGGGTGACCAAGGCCTACGGGGACGAGCTCCCCGGCTCGGCCTACGCGAAGGCCGGCGAGGCGGGCGGCTTCGCGGAGCCCGCACCGGACCCGGCCGGGCCGCCACCGGCGGCGCTGGCGGGCGGCGCCGGGGCACTCGCGCTGGGCACGGCGGGCTCGCTCCTGCTGCTGCGCCGCCGCCGCACCCCCCGGGCCTGACCCCCTGCCC